>NZ_CABSTC010000023.1:0-19030 GCF_902480485.1 uncultured Negativicoccus sp.
TCCCGAACCGAAACCGGGTCTGGTGACCAAGGCGCACGGCGGCGTTTTATTTATCGATGAAATCGGGGAAATGGATCCGCTGCTGCTCAATAAGCTTCTGAAGGTACTCGAAGATAAACGGGTGTATTTCGAGTCGTCGTACTACGATGAAAACGATCCGCAGGTGGCGGCGTATATTAAAAAATTATTCCGCGACGGCGCGCCGGCCGACTTTATTTTGATCGGCGCGACAACGCGCGCTCCGGAAGAGATCAATCCGGCGATCCGTTCGCGTTGCGCGGAGGTCTTTTTCGCGCCGTTGGCGACGGATGATGTCGCGCGAATCGTCACGGACGCGGCGCAAAAACTCGGCGTGGCATTGGAGGGCGGTGTCGCGGCGGCGATTGCCGAGTACACCGGCGAAGGACGCAAAGCGGTGCAGTTGCTGGCGGACGCGTACGGTTTGGCGATGTACCATGCGGGACGCGCCGACGGCTTGACCGTCACCTTGCAGGATTTACGGCGGGTGGCGCAGGCGGCGCATCTCGTGCCGCAACGTCATGATCAGGCCTCGTCGCAGCCGCGGGTCGGACATATTTTCGGCCTGGGCGTGGCGGGTTATGTCGGTTCGGTGATTGAAGTGGAAGCCGTCGCTTTTCCCGCGCGCATTCCCGGCAAAGGTGAATTGCGTTTCAATGATACGGCGGGCTCGATGGCGAAAGACTCCGTATTTAACGCTTCGGCGGCGGTACGTCGCGTCGCGGGCGCGGATACGCGTGAATATGATTTGCATGTGAATGTGATCGGCGGCGGTCAAATTGACGGACCTTCGGCGGGCGTAGCAGTGACCTGCGCGCTACTTTCGGCGATTACGGGAATCCCGTTGCGGCAGGATATCGCCGTCACGGGAGAAGTCGCGCTGAACGGCGCGATCAAACCGATCGGCGGCGTGCACGCGAAAGCGTACGGCGCCAAACAGGCCGGCATGAAAAAAATGCTCATTCCGGATGAAAATCGGGATGATATCGGCACGGAGTACGCGGGATTGCCGATTGTCCGCGTCAAAACAATCGAAGACGCGTGGCGGGAAATGACCGCGGGAGGTAAGGCATGATCGAACGGATTCCACCGCAAAATGTGGATGCGGAACTGTCCGTCTTAGGCGCGGCGGTGACCAATAAAGAAGCGGCGATCAAAGCGACCGACGTACTGCAGGCGGCCGATTTTTATCGGGAAGCCAACGCGGTCGTTTTTGAAGCGATCAATAATCTGATTTTTCACAACCAAAATGTCGACGTCTTGACGGTGACGGAAGAACTGCGCCGCATGGGGCAACTGGATAATGTCGGCGGCGTCAGCTATGTGACGGACTTGCCGAACCATCTCGTTTCCTCTCTCGACGTGGAACGGCACGCGCAGATCGTGCTGGAAAAAGCGCGTTTGCGCCGCCTGATTCTCGCCGCGGATACGATCGCGGGAGAAGCGTACGCCGGCGAAGGCGAAGTGACGGATATCGTTGATGCCGCCGAACGGCGTATTTTGGAAGTGGCGAAAGATGAACGTCGTCAGGAGATGACGGCGATCGGTGAGATCGTCCAGGGACAGTTGGACGATATCGCCAATAAATACACGAATAAAAGCGGAATTACCGGTTTACCGACCGGATTTTCCGGTTTCGATAATATTACGAGCGGGCTGCAGCCGTCCGATCTGATTTTGGTGGCGGCGCGTCCGTCCATGGGTAAAACGGCGCTGACGCTTAACATCGCGCAGCACGTGGCGCTGAAAGAACACAAAAATGTGGCGTTCTTTTCCTTGGAAATGTCGCAGGAGCAGCTGGGCTTGCGCATGATTTGCTCGACCGCACTCGTCGATTCGCAAAAATTGCGGACCGGCCGCATCACTTCGCAGGATGAATGGTCGCGTATTATGCAGGCGGCGACGGCTTTATACGACGCGCCGCTGTTCATCGATGATACGCCGGGGATTACGGTCGCGGAAATGCGTTCCAAGGCGCGACGCTTGCAGGCGGAAAAAGGACTCGATTTAATCATCGTCGATTACTTGCAATTGATGCAGGGCAGTCAGGGTCGTCGACAAGCGGAAAATCGGCAGCAGGAAATTTCCGAAATTTCCCGCTCGCTGAAAAGCTTGGCGCGTGAACTCAAAGTGCCGGTGATCGCACTTTCGCAGTTAAGCCGCAGCGTCGAATCGCGCCAAGTGAAACGCCCGATGCTTTCCGATTTACGCGAATCCGGTTCATTGGAGCAGGACGCGGATATCGTCGCGTTTCTCTATCGGGAAGGTTACTACCAGCAGGAAATTGAAGATTCCAGTAAAAATATCACGGAAGTCATCATCGCCAAACACAGAAACGGCGCCACGGGCACGATTCAGTTGTACTTCCACGGTCAGTGGACGCGTTTTGTCGATATGACGAACCGCAACGACGAGGCGGAGGCGCAGTAATTCATGACGGACGGGACGAGCGAAATCGATTTGTGGCAGGATACCGCGCCGACAAACTGGCAGACCTTGCCGGACAGCGCGGAGCCGTTTACGGAACGTTGGTACGAAACGGCGCAACATTGCCGCCATTGCCGTCTCGGCGCGGAACCGAACCGTGGTCCGACCGGCGCGACCGGTCCGATTGACGCGCCGTTGATGCTGGTCGGCGAGGGGCCGGGCGGCGTGGAAGACGCGTACGGAGTGCCGTTGGTCGGCCCGAGCGGGCAACTTTTAGATCGCGCACTTTGGTCGGTCGGCATTACGCGCGACCGCGTGTATGTGACGAATATCGTCAAGTGTCGGCCGCGCAACAATCGTACGCCGCAGGCCGCGGAGGCGGATATTTGCGCCGCGCGCTGGCTCTGTCGCGAAATCGCGCTGGTAAAGCCGCACGCGATCGTCGCTTTGGGAAAGGTCGCGCTGCGTTTTTTCGCCGGTCGTGAATTGGGTATCGTACGTTCGCGCGGCCAATGGTTGCAGTGGATGCTGCCGGGCACAGATGAAATCTATCCCGTCATGCCGACGTTTCATCCCGCGTACCTGTTGCGTTTGACGGGGCCGGCGGAAAAGGAAGCGAAGTGGCAGGTATACTACGACTTACTGGCGGCCAAAGAAAAAGCGGCGGCCGCCGTTCCTACATATCGCTGGCAAGCGGCGACGCCGCCGGATCTCAAAGCTCTGTTTGATGAGAGACGTCAGGAACGCGCGCAGAGGCGCTGAAGGAGGTTATTGTGCAAGAACCGATTTTATTTAATCCGCGCGTGGCCGCGCATCCCTGTCCGTTTTGCGCCCGCGAGCATTTAACCGATATCCTCGCGCAAAAAGACGAGATGATTTGGCTCGTCAACAAATATCCCGTCATGGAAAAGACCTGGCAGACCGTGTTGATCGAAACGGCGAAACATGACAGCGATATCGCGACATACGCGCCGGAAGAATGGGAAAATATTTTACGCTTCAGCATGGAAAAATGGCGTGAAACGATTGCGCGCCGCAGATTCCGCTCCGTGATTTATTACCGCAACTTCGGTCCGACTTCGGGCGGTTCCATTCGGCATCCGCATTCGCAAATTATCGGTTGCGAATCGTTTGACTACATGCAAAATGTGCGCTTGGATCAGCTTGACGGCGAAGTTTTGCATGAAACGAACGGCGTGCGCGTGACGCTGTCGGATCATCCTATCTGCGGGTTGCGTGAATTTAATGTACGGCTGAAAGATCCGGAACAACTGGATGAATTCGCCGACAGCATTCAAAAACTTGTGAAAGTGATTGTCGATCCGAACGGCTGGGGATATGCCAGCTATAATTTGTTTTTCTACGCGGCCGACTATGAATATTGTAAAATTATCGCGCGCGGCGTGACGAGTCCGCTCTTTTTGGGCTACATGCTCACGCAAGTGCCCGATGCGAAGGCGCGGCAAGCGATCCGCGCGGAACTCATGCCGCTTTGGACGGCGACAAGGAGACGATAGATGCGATTTTGGGCATTAAGTGATTTGCACCTGTCGGGCGATCCGCCGCAAAAGCCGATGGATGTATTCGGCGATCGCTGGCGGAACCATCGGCAGAAAGTGGAAACAAATTGGCGTGCGCAAGTGGCGCCGGAAGATACGGTGTTGATCGGCGGCGATGTTTCGTGGGCGATGAAGCTCGAAGAAGCCGCTCCCGATTTGGATTTTATTCGGGCGCTGCCGGGACGTAAAATCATTTTGCGGGGCAATCATGATTATTGGTGGGCGGGACTTGCGAAAATGCAACGCGCGACCGATCATGAATTGCTTTTTTTACACAATAACTTTATCCCGCTGACTGACGCGGTGGCTATCGCCGGCACGCGCGGCTGGATCGCGCCGGGCGATACGCAGTGGAAGCCGGAAGACGAAGTCGTTTGGGCGCGCGAATTGCAACGTCTGGAACGTTCGTTGACGCTGGCGCGGGAAGCCGGTTTTACCAAGCTGTTCGTGGCTACGCATTATCCGCCGTTCAATGAAGCGCGCGAACCGACCGAGATGGCGGACATCGCGAAGCGATACGGAGCGCTCGGATATATTTACGGACATATCCATGACGAGCAAAATTTCCGCTATTTACCGCGGGAAATCCACGGCATGCCTCTTTATCTCACGAGCGCGGATTACTTGCAATTTCACCCTTTGGAAATTCCTTTGTCGATGTGAAAAAAGCGACAAAGAAAAAAGACGAAATCGAAATGATTTCGTCTTTTTGATTGCGCGGATTGCTTACAGTTTTGAAAGCGTATCTTTACGCGCCAAAAGCCATGCGGGAATTAATGAAGCCAGCAAGCCGACGGCCATGGTACCCAGCGCGATCAACAGCGGCTCTTTCAGGAAGGTCAGCGGCAAAGCGATCGCCGTATTCGTCGCCATCAGCGAACGGACGCCGAGATAACCCGCGTAACCGAGAACGTAGCCGAGAATTCCGCCGAGGACCATAATCAAACCGTTTTGCCAGAGCGTCACGGTCAAAAGTTCCGAGCGTTTGGCGCCCAGTACGCGCAAAATCGCGCGTTCCGGTAAACGCTGCAGACCGGAGAGGTAGAGCGTAGAAAGAACGACTAACAGAGCGGCGGCGATGAAGAAGGCGCCGATGTACCACCACATTTTTTCGCCCTGGCCCATCAGGGAGAAAAGTTGAATAATGACCTGCGCCGGAAAGACCAGTTGCGCGTCGTTGCGCTGTTGGAACTCCATGGCGAGTTTCAACGCCTGACCGTAGCCTTGCGGCTGAATCAATACGGCCGTCACCTGTCCCGCGGTCGCGGCGTGCTCGCCGTCGTTCACGGCTTGCGCGGCGGGCTTACCCGCAGCTTCGTGCTCATGCTCATGTTCTTCTTCGTGAACGGCAGCTTCGTGCTCATGCTCATGTTCTTCTTCGTGCGCGTCGGCGGCATGTTCATGTTCGTGATCATGATCATGATGATGTTCATGCGCTATCCAGACGCTGCGGATATCCGTTAAAACGGCGTGATCGTACGGGCCTTCCACCGGCGCCAAAATGCCGACGATCGTGTAGGTTTGATCTTTGTGGACATGACCGTGCGCGGTCGCGCCGTGAATGGATTGGAATGTGTCGCCGATTTTAGCGCCCAAAAGTTTCGCGGCGCCGGCGCCGATGACCGCTTCAAAAGGCGCGTTGAAACGGCGGCCCTCTGCGACTTTCAGCCACGGTTCGCTTTGCGGCTTGACGCGATAGTCGAAAATCGTATTTTCGGTGCCGACGATGCGAAAGCCGCGCCAGTTGTCACCGAACGCCAGCGGGATCGCCTGCTTCACCAAAGGATTATTTTTTATATCCTGATAGAGATCGCCGGATATATTACCGATCGGACGGTCTTTCAAATATACCGTGTTGAGTACCAACTGGTTAGCGCTGCCTTTGGCGCCGACCAGTTGTGGGAACGGTTCGGTCGCTTTCGTGAGTCCGTAATGCATGCCGAACGAAAGCGCGGCGATAAATACGGAGGAGGCGATCGCCAGCGCGATTAAAAGCGTCAGCAAAAGTGTTTGCCACGGACGGTGGCGCAGTTCGCTCCAGGCTATTTGACGCAGCATAGGCGGCCTCCTTCCAAACGAATCGTGCCGTCGAGTTTCGCCGCGACGTCTTTATCATGGGTCGCCACAATCAGCGTGGCTCCCGCCGCACGCGAGCGTTCCTGTAAAAGTTCGATCACGGCCATACCTGTGGCGCGATCCAGGCTGGCGGTAGGTTCATCGGCGAAAATATAATCGGGATTCTTGATGAGAGCGCGCGCCACCGCTACGCGCTGCTGTTCTCCCATGCTGAGTTCGCGCGGCAATTGATGACCGCGTTCCGGTAAACCGACCGAGCGCAAAAGTTCTTCCGCCGCGTCGGCACGGTCGCGATCAGAGGTGCGGGCGAAAAAAGCGCCGGCCAGGATATTATCCCGCGCGCGTAAAGTCGGCAATAAAGAAAAGTTTTGCATGACGTAGCCGACATGCGCCGCGCGAAATTCATCAAGTTGGGATTCACGGCAAGCCGTAAGATCCGTGCCGTCGATCTGAATGACGCCTTCCTGCGCGCGCGTTAACCCCGCCAGTAAGTGCAGTAACGTCGACTTGCCGCTGCCGCTGGGACCGACCAATGCCCATTGGCTGCAGTCGCCAAGTTCCAGGGCGTCGATCGCCAATACGGTGCGTTCGTGATCGCCGTCGCGATATGATTTTTTAACATTACGTAAAGTGATCATAAATTCCTTCCTATTGCGCGTTAACGCTGTAGGCGTTAATGCGAACTAATGATACAAAGCCCGTTTCCGCGTCGACCGCCGAACCGAGTTCGAGCGAACCGCGCACCGTGATAGGCGCGTCAAAAGGCAACGCGACAACGGGTTCCTGTAATTTTACGACAACGATATTGTTCGGCCAATCGGCATCTGTCGAACAGAACGGACAAACAGACATCGGCACTTCCGTCAACACGAAAAAATTAATGGTCGGCGTTAACGGCGGGGCCATAAAGCCTGTCATCTCCACTTCCTGCCCGGCGAGACTTTGCAAATAATCGGACAAAACCAAGCCGCGAACGGTAGAGCCCGCGTACATTTGCCCAAAAGAAAGCGAAGCAGCGGCTTGAACCACACCGCTGCTTGCTCCTAAAGCCACAACCAGAGCAAGAACGAGATGCAATAATTGACGTTGCATGGTCATGCTCCTCTCGTACTATGTTGTTTGTTACTTCGTTGCGTCAATACCCAGAGCGCGCATGATCGCAAAGAAGATTTCGGTGTTGTCCATCAGACCGTGGAACTCTTCCGAGCCCGGACCGCCGGCCATGACGACGATGTCATCCGCGGAGTGGACTTCCTGCGTTTCCTTGGTCGAAGGCAACGAACCTTCAATGTAGCGAGCGCCTTTCGGTGCGCGATACGGGTTGCCGATAATCTTGCCGTTTTCGCCGGTAATCGCCGGTGACGTCGGTTTCGCCTGGAAGCGATAGTTTTCGTAGTGATCCGGGAAGTTGGCGTATTGCAGAGCGAGCGTTACGTCGGCATCGGGATCATCCGGGTAGCCGTCGGCGTTGCGGTCCGCGAATGTCGGCCAGCCGGCTTCGGCGTACGTGCGAACCGCGTCGCGACCTTTCACGCCGTCATGTTCGTGGTACGTGCCGGTCAACGATACGCCGTGCGAGTGGTCGGCAATGACGACGATCAAGGTATCGTCGCCGTTGGCTTTCGCCCAGTCGGTGGCGTAGGCTACGGCCTGGTCCAATTCGATCGTGTCGTAGGCGGCGCGCTGCCAATCCATCGTGTGCAATTGTTTATCAATGCAGGCGCCTTCGGACATCAGGTAGAAGCCGTTCGGGTTTTTCGAGAGAATATCGATCGCTTTCGCGGTCATTTCAATCAAGTTCGGCTGATCCGGGAAGTTTTTCAGAACTTCCGGATTCTTTTTGAATTCACGATCCATGTAGACGTTCATATGGTTCATCGTGAAGAGGCCGAGCAGGGGTTTATTGTCGTTGGCCGCCAACATTTCCTGACGGTTGCCGGCGAATTGGAAACCCGCTTTTTCAAAATCGGCGATGACGTTCTGTTCGTCTTTCCGTTTTGAACCGTTGGTGGAAAGCGGCAGGAAGAACTGCGCGCCGCCGCCGAGGATGACATCCGGACGATGGTATTCGGCGAGGTAGTCGGCGGCGATCGCCGGCTGTTCCGCGCGACGACGGGTGTGGGCAGTTACCGCGGCCGGTGTCGCGTCCGTAATGGCGGCCGTGGATACGATGCCGACGCCCATATCTTTGGTGCGTTTAACAATCTCGGCAATCGTTTCGACTTTCGGATCGTCCATCGGATCTTTGGTGCGGTTTTCATACACGCCCATCGCGTTGACGACGGATTTGTGCCCTGTATTGTAGGCCGATGCCGAGTTCGCGGAGTCGGTGACCAGCGAGTCATAACCCGACGTGGTGACAAAGGCCATGTTCGGCAAGTTTTCCATGGACAGATGACCGTTGTAGCGGCCTTCGTAAATCCCTTTGGAAAGAATGCGCGCCGCTTCTTTGATCTGCGGGCTCATGCCGTCGCCGACAAAGAGGATGACGTTTTTCGCTTTTTTCTTCGCCTTTTCATCGACTACTTTGTAGTTGATTTGGCGTTTGAGCGCGCCTTTGGAAGTATTGGCGGCGACAGCGATGTCGATTTCGCCGCGCGCTTTGAAGCTGACGTTGTCGATCCGGTACGACGTGTAGTCGTCATGTACCGTAATCACCGGCTTTTTGCCGAAGTATTTAGCGGCGTCTTTGCCGTTGACGGTGACGTTTAACGCTGTCGGATTATTGCCGTTGACTTCGACTTCAAAGTCAAAGCGTTGACCCTTTAAAAACTTCGCCTGATCGATCGGCATGATCGCGATTCCCGTGCGGGCCGCGCTGCGGGATGCGAGCTTTTGACCGTGCTGCCAGTCCGCTTTGGCCTGCTGTGACATGTAAGTCGGCATCGGTTCGGACGCGAAACTTACATCGGCGGGCATTGCCAACGAGAAAATTCCCGCGGCCAGGAACAAGCGCAAGGTGCATTTGGTAATACTGCGTGCGTTCATAGTAACCTCCCCTTAATGGACAATCCATTTTAGCTAAACGTATAATAGCAATCTGTCACCAAAATACGGTAAATTTTTCGCCGTTTCTGTGTAAACCTGAATGAGTATTCAAAAATGCTCCGTTTTCGCCGAAGACGGCGCGAATTTCCGCAATGATTTACGCAGGGAAGAACCGTGCTGACCAAAAAACGTATTATTTTGTAAAATTCGCGTAAGCAAAAAGGCAGTCCGAGGACTGCCTTTTATGTTTGTTTTTTATTTAGCGGCTTCGTCGATTAAAACGACCGGTTTAATCAGGTCTTTCGGTTTGTCGTGCATCAACTCAAGCGCTTCCGGCAAGTGTTCCATGCCGTGGAACACATGAGTAACGAGCTCGGCAATGCGTAAGCGTCCCGATTCGACCATGTCCAAAAGCTGTTCCATACGCAAACGACCGCCCGGCGTGAGACCGCCGCGGATCTGTTTGTGCGCCATGCCGGCGCCCCACGCTTCGCGCGGGATTTCGAGATAATCGGCGCCGCTGTAGTAGTTGACGGTGCTGACGATGCCGCCCGGTTTGACCATTTCAATCGCCTGGCCGAGCGTTTTCGTCGTGCCGCCCGCGATGATGACGCGATCGACGCCCTCACCGTTCGTTAATTTGAGGATCTGTTCGGCGATCGGACCTTCTTTATAGTTTACGATGGTGTTGGCGCCGAAAGCCTGCGCCACTTTGACCGAAATGGGTCGCGAGCCGACGGCGTAGATGTGACCGGCACCGCGCAACGCGGCACCCTGCACGGCCATCAAACCGACGGCGCCGATGCCGATGACAACGACGGAATGACCGAAACCGATATCGGCGAGTTCCGCGCCGTGCAGACCGGTGGTGGCCATGTCGCTGAGCATGACGGCGTGTTCCGGAGCGAGCCAATCCGGCAAGAAAGCGAGGTTGGCATCCGCATCGTTGACGTGGAAAACATCGGCGAAAACGCCGTCTTTAAAGTTGGAGAATTTCCAGCCGGCGAGCATGCCGCCCGAGTGCATCGGGAATCCCGCTTGCGAGCGCTCCGCGCCCCAGTCCGGAGTAATCGCGGGCACGATGACGCGGTCGCCCGGCTTAAAATCTTTAACCTCCGCGCCGACTTCGACGACCACGCCGACCGCTTCGTGACCTAAAATCATATCATGGCGATCACCCAACGCGCCTTCGTAAACGGTATGAATATCCGATGTGCAGGGGGATACCGCCAACGGCCGTACCAATGCGTCTTTGGCGCAGAGCGCGGGCCGCTCTTTTTCGGTAAAGCCGACTTCGTTCGGGGCAAGCATTGCAAAACCTTTCATGAAAATCCTCCTTCGATGTACAAAATTCTCTTACAAGAGTACTCTTATTGTATCACAATGTATTTTATTTATCATCCATTGCGTAAAACGCATACGAAAGTAAAACAGTATCGCTGTGCTATAATATAGAAAAATAAGTTTATATTGCAGGCGGCCTTGATTTTCCGCGGCGCGGCGCGCTTTTCCCGCATCCGCGAGACCGCTTGGCAGGCACTATGGAGAAATAAAATGAATATTTATTTATTGGCCCACAGCGGTGTCGCGCTGGAAACGGACGATCGCGTGTTGGTGTTTGATCCCTGGCAGGATCCCGCAAGGCATTTGGAGACGTTGGCGCAGACGGAAAAACCGCTGTATTTTTTTGTCACGCATGCGCACGGCGATCATTTCGCGCCGCGCTACGGAAAAGAATACGGCGAACGGGCGGCCCGCTTCGTGTTGGAAAAAGATTGCTGCGATGCGGCTTATCCCGCGGCCAAAACGGAGTATGTCAGCGCGGGCGATACGCTGACGCTCGATGATATGACGATCCGCGTGTACGGCTCGACGGACGCGGGCGCGTCGTACCATGTGGCTTGGCCGGAACTGAGCGTGTTCCACGCGGGCGATTTGAACTGGTGGCATTGGACCGGCGATACGGACGCGGCGAATCGGGACATGCGCGCGCTTTTCTTCCGCGAACTTGCGCCCGCGGTCGAACATGGCGCGGATATTGTTTTCTTCCCGGTCGATGATCGCCAAGGTCCGGCGCAGGAATGGGGCGTCATTGAGTATTTGCAAAAGCAGACGCCATCGCGCTTATTGGTGCCGATCCATCGCAATGGCGCGCCGTGGGAGCCGTCGCTGTATTTTTTCTGGCGCTTTGCCGATGTCGCGGTCTGGACGGGACTTACCGACGGCGATGTGCGTAAAGGAGTGTAAGATGACAAACAGTTGGTTATATATTCTGGTCGTCATGCTGGCCGGAAGTTTCATCATTCATATGTACCCGACGCTGGTCGTGGCGATCGGCGTCAATGTGGGTATTTTTATCGCGAGTTATTTTATTTTGCGGCGCGATCCGCGCGTGGATATGCGGGCGAGTATGCTGTTTATTTTCGGTTTGACGGTGATCAATATTTTGGCGGCGCTCGGGTTGATGTCCAGCATGATGGCCAACCTCGCCTTTATCGCGCTCTTTATTTGGTCGATGGCGGGAGGAGGCAGGAGTCGCTGATGACGCGTCGACGTATCGCGACGGGCGTGCTTTTGCTGTGCGCTGTCATCGTGCTTTCCTGCTACCCCGCGCGGTTTACGTTTTGGGGCGGTTTTGGCGTGCATACGGCGCTGGCGGCATTGGTGGGCGGTCTGGCGGATTGGTACGCCGTGACCGCCCTTTTTCGTCGTCCTTTGGGGATTCCGTGGCAAACGGAGTGGCTGCCGCGCAGTCGCGAAAAAATCATGACGATGGCGGGAACGATGGTCAAAGATGAATTGTTGACGCCGCGTCATCTCTATCGGGCGCTGAAAGCGCATTCGCCGTTGCCGTACCTGCTCACGCTTTGGGAACGCGATACGGAACGCTTTGTTCGGGCGCTTACAACGCTTTTTGAAACTTTGCCCGACGGCCTTTCGACGGATCTCTTGCAGCATGAATGGGAGCCGCTGCGTAAGCGGATTTTGACCGCGCAATGGCCGGCGGATGTCGCGGCGGAAGCGCTATTGCTCTGGCAAAAGGAAGACAATGAAAGCGGTCGCGAACGATTGGCGCAATGGTTGCAGTCGCGCATTAACGCGGCGCCGACGGCGGAATTTTTGACCGCGCAATACGAGCAATTCATGACGCTTTTGGCGGCGAAACATCCCGTGCGTGCGAAACTTTGGCAAGAGGCGTTGCGCGCGCAGGGGGAAACGCCGACCACGGTCGGCTACTTCTTGCAGGAGCGACTGGCCCGCGTCGCGGCGGATTTGGCGCGACCGACGACGACGATCGGCGCGGCGTTTGACGACGTGGTGACGATGGCGGTCGCGCGCCTGCAAAACGATCGGCGTTTGCGTCGGCAAATCACGGACGCGGTCGCGCCGCTTTTGGCGACAAATATACCGACGGACAGTCAGATTTTATTTAACCTGATTGTTACGCCGAAGCGTCGTCACGCGTTTGCGCAGACGCTCGCGACATTGACGGTACGCTGGCTCACCGCGGCGCGGCAGGATCCGGTACGGATTCGTAAGTTGGAGCGGCTGCTCTTTGTGACGCTTGCCAAAATGTTGCCGCTGGTGCAGCCGTATTTCGGGACATGGGCGCAGGCGGCGTTGGCGCCGTACAGCGCGCGCGAACTCTCCGACTTGATCGAAGCCAAAGTCAGTGACGATTTACAGATGATTCGCCTCAACGGCACATTGATCGGCGGCGTGCTGGGAGCAGTTTTCTATGTGCTCGGGCACGCGATGTTGGGAGGCGGTTTCTGATGCGCACATGGCAACTGGCCCAACGTTTTTTGTGGGGGAGTGTCCTCTTTTTCGCCGCGGCGTTTGCTTTATTCGCATGGACGCGGCAATGGTGGAGCGAATGGCTTTACTATATCGCGCAAGCGGCGCTGATCGGCAGCGTTGCGGATTGGTTCGCGGTCATGGCGCTTTTCACGAAACCGCTCGGCATACCGTTTCACACGGCATTGATCCCGCGACAACGGGAAAAATTAATTCGCGGCTTGCGGCAATTGCTGGAAGAAAAATTGCTGCGGCGTGAACTTTGGGAAGCGGAACTCAATCAATGGCAACCGACGAACTACCTCGCGCAGTGGTGGCGCGATCCGGAACATCGCCGCGCTTTTTGGGAGTGCACGCGCAGGAATGTCGAGCAGCGCTTGCCGTCGCCGCAACCGGAGGAATGGGCGCGCACGCTGGCCGCTTGGACGCGGCAGGTGCTCGGAACGGTACCGATGGCCGCCACGGCACTCGCGGAAGTATCGCCGACGGACGCTGAAAATGTGGTTTGGCAACCCTTGCGAAAGCGTCTGTTGCAGGCCGTTGCGACACCCGCGTTTGCCACACGGCTGGCAAGTGAAATGCGTCGGCTGGCGCGCGCGGAAACGGCGGGCGTGACGAAGTGGGTGCGCATCGTCGGTGAAGCGACGGGCATGGTCGATTACGACGCGCTGGCGCAAACCTTGCAGACATTACTGCAGGAGGAATTGAGAAAACGGGACACGATCCCGCCGGCGGTCTTGCGCTATTGGTCGCAGTGGCGAACCGAATGGCAAACGCCCGCGCACGCGAACGAATTGCTGTTGTGGCAACGTCAAGCGGCGGCGTTGTTGCCGCTCGAGAAGTGGTGGGAAGTCATCGGGGACGATTTCGCCGAAAAATATCTCGCGCCGAGCGCCTACGGATCGCGCTTTTCACAAGTGGTGGCGGATGCGGTCCTGCACGGTATCGACCGTTTCTTCGCCGATACCGTGCAACGTGCCCGGCTCGATCGCGCGCTACGCGGGTATTTCGCGGAATGGCTGGCGCGCGAACACGGCCGTCTCGGCGAGGTGGCGGAGCAGGTGCTCAGCGTGTACGACGAGAAGATGCTGAACCGTTTTATTTTCACTAAAGTGGCCGACGAATTGGCGAAAATACGCATCAACGGCGCGTACGTCGGTGCGGTCATCGGCGCGCTGGCCTGGCTGGCGCTGACCGGTTACGGTGCGCTTTTGCAATATTTATAGAATTTGATTGAAAATATTTCGGCAGTATTCTACAATGAAAACAAATGATCCGTTTCCGTTTGCCACAAAGGAGGAGCTACTATGTGGGAAGATTTTAAAGCGTTTATTATGCGCGGCAACGTTATCGACATGGCCGTCGGTATCATTATCGGCGGCGCATTCGGTAAAATCGTCAGTTCGTTCGTCAACGATATTGTGATGCCGCCGATCGGATTACTTTTGGCCGGCGTCGATTTCAAGGACCTGTATATGAATTTGTCGAAGACCCATTACGCATCGCTCGCGGACGCGGAAGCCGCCGGCGCGCCGGTGATCAAGTACGGTCTTTTTATCAATAACTGCATTGATTTTCTGATTATCGCGGCAGTCATTTTCTTGGTCTTGCGCGCGTTGATGAAATTAAAAAAACCGGAAGTGGTCGAAGAGACGGAAAAAGAATGTCCGTTCTGCAAAACGAAAATTGCCATTTCCGCGACTCGTTGCCCGCACTGCACATCGCAGCTGAATGAACCGGCAGAGGCGCGTTAAGGGATGAGTAAAGCGCTGATTGTAATCGATATGCTGGAAGATTTTATTGCGCCGGACGGCAAATTGACTTGCGGACCGGCGGGACAGGCGATCGTGCCCGCGCTGCAGGCGGAAATCGCGGCGGCGCGCAAAGCGGGCATTCCCGTCATTTATCTGTGTGATAATCACCGGGAAGATGATCCGGAGTTTCAAATGTTTCCGCCGCATTGCGTGGCGGGTACGCCGGGCGCGGAAATCATCGCGGAACTGGCGCCGCAAGCGGACGATATCGTTTTGCCGAAACGCCGTTATAGCGGCTTTTTCGGCACGAGTTTGGACCTTTGCCTGCGGGAACGCGGCGTGACCGAGCTCACGCTGAGCGGCGTCTGCACCAATATCTGCGTCTTTTTCACCGCCGCTGACGCGCGTAACTTCGGCTATGAGGTGCGCGTGCCGAAACATTTGGTCGCAAGCTTCGATGCCGAGGCGCACGCCTTTGCTCTTTCTCAAATGGAATCCGTTTTGGGTTGCCGTGTAGAATAAAATACGCAATAAAAAAGCACTCCGCGGAGTGCTTTTTTTATTGTATTCAGAAGTTTACACGTTATCGTAATCGTACAGCGGCAGACCGTCTTGACGTTTTTCATCGTAATCGCGCAACACGGCTTTGATTTCCTTATGCAAAAGAATCAGCGCGATCAAGTTCGGGATGACCATGATGCCGTTGAACATGTCGCTCATATCCCAAACGAGTTCGACCTTGCCCAGCGTACCGAGCACGATAAAAGCGAGCACGAGCACGCGGTAAACATTCAGAGCCGCGGGCGAACGGAAAAGGAAACGAATATTCGACTCGCCGAAGTAGTACCAACCGATGACCGTGGTGAAGGCGAAGAACGTGAGACAAATCGCGATAATCATCGGACCGATTTCACCGAAAGCGATGTGGAACGCTTCCTGCGTGACGAGCGCGCCGCCGAGGCCGAGCTGATCCGCGCCGGTCAAAAGAATGATCAGCGCGGTCGAGGTGCAGACCAGCATGGTGTCGACAAAGACGCCGATGAATGCGGTAAAACCTTGCAGCACCGGATGCGCGACGAGCGCGGTCGCGTGCGCGTGCGGCGTGGAGCCCATGCCGGCTTCATTCGAAAAGAGGCCGCGGGCGACGCCGAAGCGAATCGCTTCTTTCATCGTGATACCCAAGACGCCGCCGCCGAGCGCTTGCGGATTGAATGCGCCCACAACGATGTGCTTAATCATCGGCAAGATTTCTCCCGCGTAGAGGAACAGAATGGCCAGCGCGCACAAAATATAAATCACCGCCATCAACGGCACGATGAGCTGCGCGAAATGCGCGATCCGATGAATGCCGCCGATGAAAATCAAGCCCGCGAAGATCGCGATCACGACGCCGATCATCAGCGGGTCCAGACCGAAAGCGTTGTTGACGGCGCCAGCGATCGAATTGGACTGCACCATGATGCCGATAAAGCCGAGCGCGATAATAATCGAAACGGCGAAGAAACCGGCGAGAAATTTCGCACAGCCTTTGCCGATAATAGGCGTTAAACCGCGCGAGATGTAAAACGCGGGTCCGCCGATAAATTTACCCGCCACTTCCACGCGATACTTTTGCGCTAAAATCGCTTCGGCAAAGATCGTGCCCATGCCGAACAGAGCGGACAGCCACATCCAAAAAATCGCGCCCGGACCGCCGGCCATAATCGCGGTCGCGACACCGGCGACGTTGCCCGTGCCGACCTGGGCGGAAATAGCTACCGCCAGCGCCTGGAAAGAGGAAATCGCACGACCGTCGCGATCGGTGTGCTGCTCTTTATACAAGCGACCGAATACCTGCCGCACGGCCGGACCGAAACGACGGAACTGCGGCGCGCCGAGATACACGGTAAAGAACAGACCGACGCCGACCAACGCGTACATCAGTACGGAACCCCACAAAATTTCATTGACAGATGCCACGAATTGGGACCATAGTCCCAAAAGTTCAACCATAAATAATTCTCCTCCATAAAAACAATTGACCGTGTTAAAAATACAAATAAATTGGATTAAGTGTATCACGATCATAAAAAAATGGCAAGAAAAAATAATTTACTTTACAAAATAGTTGTGCAAAGCGGCTTTTTCGCATAGCCGCTTTTTCGCGAGAATAGTACATGAAAATAAAATTTGCCAAAATAAAAATAACCCTATGTATTTTTGCCATACTCCAGTACAATAGAGTTCAACAGTAAAGGGGTGATGAGATGCAAGTCAGTCAATTCAATGCAAAAGTCGCCGGAGCTTGCGGGAAAAAAGCCGCTCTTATGGACAAGAGTCCGGCCCGGTACATGGTTCGATCCGCGTTTGCCGGAGGATTTTTAGCGTTGGCTTCCTTGGCGGGTTTCGCCATGGGCGATGCGTTGAATACGATCCATCCCGTCTTGGGAAAATTCATCTTTCCCTTCGTCTTTTGCTGGGGACTGATTTATATTTTATTTTTGAACGGAGAGCTTATCACCTCCAACATGAGGTACTTGACGGCGGGTCTCTATCGTCAATGGATCGCGCCTCGCAAGGCGCTTAAAATGGTCGTTTTGTGCACCGTGGGAAATATTGTCGGCGCGTATTTTGTCGCGTGGCTCGCCTCCTACACGTCGGCGCTGCAAGTGTACGACGCGACGGGCATGGCGGCGACCATGGTCGGAGGAAAACTTGCGAAATCCGGCATGGAAATCATCTTCGCGGGGACGATGGCGAATCTCCTTGTCAATATTGCCATTCTGTCATGGCTGCTGATTGAGAACCAGGCGGCGCGCATGGCCACCGTCATGTCGGCTATCATCATGTTCGTGTACCTGGGATTTGAACACGTCGTCGCCAACTTCGGTTCGTTTGCGCTGCTGTACTTTTCGCCTGCCACGACCGCGGGGTTTACCTTCGGCAATATTTTGCGGCAGTGGGGACTGGCCTATCTCGGAAACTATATCGGCGGCGGACTGCTGATCGGCCTCGTCTACGCCTGGCTCAATCGCGGCGCGGATGAATATGTGGATTAATTTGTGAGCGGAAAAGTTACACACTACTTGCCAAAAAGACATAATAAAAACGCCCCGTACGGGGCGTTTTTATTATGCGACGCTGTCATAGTCGTAGAGAGGAATGCCGTCCTGCCGTTTTTTATCGTAATCGCGCAAGATGTCTTTGACTTCTTTATGCAGGATGATGAGGGCAATTAAGTTCGGAAGGACCATAATGCCGTTGAACATGTCAATCATACTCCAGATCAGGTCGACCGTGCCGAGCGTGCCGAGCACGATGAAAACCAAGACCAGTGCCCGATACGTGTAAAGAACGGCGTTTGATTTAAATAAATAGCGGACGTTTGATTCGCCGAAATAATACCAGCCGATGACGGTCGTAAAGGCGAAGAATGTGAGGCAGATCGCGATGATTTTCGGTCCGATGGCGCCGAACGCGATGTGAAATGCTTCTTGCGTGACCATCGCGCCGTCTAAACCGAGCTGATCCGCGCCCGTAAGTAAAATAATTAAAGCAGTCGAGGTGCACACCAGGATGGTGTCCACGAAGACGCCGATGAATGCGGTGAAGCCTTGCAGCACCGGGTGAGCGACCAGCGCCGTCGCGTGCGCGTGCGGCGTCGTGCCCATGCCGGCTTCGTTCGAAAAGAGGCCGCGGGCGACACCGAAGCGAACGGCTTCTTTCATGGTGACGCCGAGTAAACCGCCGCCCAATGCCTGCGGATTAAACGCGCCGATAACGATGTGTTGAATCATCGGCAGAATGTGCTCGGCAAACAGGAACAGGATGACGACCGCGCAGAGAATGTACACTGCCGCCATTATCGGTACGATCAGTTGCGCGAAACGCGCGATCCGATGAATGCCGCCGATGAAAATCGCGCCCGCGAACAGAGCGATGAGTACGCCGCACACGACCGGCGAAATACCGAACGCGTTGTTCACGGCGGTGGCAATCGAGTTCGACTGCACCATGCTGCCGATAAAGCCTACGGAGATAATAACAATGACCGCGAAGATACCGGCGAATATTTTGGCGTTTGTTCGGCCGATGTAGCTTTGCAGGCCGCGCGAGATGTAAAATGCCGGACCGCCGATAAATTTGCCGGCGACTTCCACGCGATACTTTTGCGCCAAAACCGCTTCGGCGAAAATGGTACTCATGCCGAAGAGCGCCGACAGCCACATCCAGAAAATGGCGCCGGGACCGCCCGCCATGATGGCGGTCGCAACGCCCGCGACGTTACCGGTGCCGACTTGCGCGGAAACCGCGACGGCCAGCGCTTGGAACGAGGAGATGGATTTTCCGTCGCGATCGGTATGCTGATATTTATACAGTTTACCGAAGACCTGACGCACCGCCGGTCCGAAGCGGATAAATTGCGGCGCG
>NZ_CABSTC010000024.1:0-17962 GCF_902480485.1 uncultured Negativicoccus sp.
TATAGAAGGAAAATGATATAATCGAAAATAAAAAGATGATTTAGATATTAATTTTAATATAATTGAACAGATGATGATAAAAGCTGAAAAGGGGCGGACGATAGACCGAATTGGATCGCGCAATAGCTTTTGCAAAAAAAGGAGATTCATGTTTTATATGAGAAATGGAGAGAAATAGAAGACAAGCATTCGAATGAGGCGCGAAAGTTGTGGGCGAAAATGTTTTCTATATCTAAAGTTTTAGCGCCGCCAGATGATATCGAGGAGGTGTAAGACGTGGTGAAGAATTGGGTATATGTTGAACTAACAGATCGTGCGCACGCGGGGGAAATCGTGAAACTTTGCGACGATAAGTGTTACGAATTTGTAAATGGTGTTTGGGTTGAAAGTTCAATTATGTTTGGCTATTTTTGGCCAGATAGCCCGGATTTTAAAATGTATAGAGAAATACCAGAAGAAGAAGCGCTTAAACGGTTGAATGTTACAGCGTAAATAATCGCCATGACCAAAATGAAATTTGATAAGTATATAAATAAAAAGTTGAAAATAAAGTGTAGTAACAAAAATGAGTTTCAAGGATGGGTTGATAATGTGACCAGCGCTTTGGATGACCCCTGTGAACATGACAGTATAACATTAGAGACAAAAGACGGCTTAATAAATATTCTTGATAGTGAGATAGTAAGCATTAAGGTTTTAGAGAATTGAAGATCGCAGTAGACAAATATGGCTTTAAGTGCTTATTTACATAAAGACCATCGACACAGATACCGTAGGCGTTTTTCATGGGCGGATATTAGGACGGTTTTTGCTCATGATTTTGTTGAGGCAAGCGTGGTCATTGGGTATGACGGCAGTGTGCGGACAATAAGAGAAATAGGCTATTGAGTAAATATCGAAAAGTTGTATAAAACGCTGTATAATGACATTAAGAAAAAATATCCACTGAAAAGTTTAGCGGAAGTCAAAACATTAAGCGCATTATATAAGATGAGGAAATTTACATATAAAGTTGAAAGATAACATTATTTATGTGAAACTGGAGGTGATTCTTAATGACTGATGGGTATGAAAAAACATATCGTAGTACTGCTGCTAAATTGGGTATGTCGTACGAAGAGTTTATGGCAGAAAAAAAGCGTAACAAAGGGCAGATAGACTTGCGAAAAGCGGAAGTAGTAGAAAACGGACAAGTGTATTACATTGACGAATACGAAGCGAAGTTTGGCAAGAAAGCATAAGACCACCGACGCAGATGCTGAGGTGGTTTTTTATTGTGCAAAATTAAGCGACGTATGGAACGGGTAACGCATATATGGTTCGTACGTAACGGGAAACTGCCTGCGCGGATGAAAGTTTTCTGAAGATTCGCGACGGATGGCCCGCATTGTCGCAGCAATCACATATTGCCGGGCTAAATGTGATAAAATAAACTAAGTTAAAAGGGGGAGTTTATGGCGACAGTCGGTTTGTTGGCGGGGATCGGCAAATTGCCGGTGACGTTTTTGCGCGAGGCGAAGCGCTTAGGGGAGCGTGTCGTGACGATTGCCGTCGTCGATGCGGTAGAACCGGAGTTGGCGCAAGAATCGGATCAGTTTTATCAGATTAAAATCACGAAACTGGGTTCGATACTGAAAACGCTGCAGCGGGAAGGCGTGACCGAGGCGACGATGCTCGGCAAAGTCACCAAAGAAATTTTATATGGCAATTTAGGCATCCCGGATTGGCGCGCGCTGCAATTTTTGCGACGGGTACGGGATCGCAAAGATGATACGATTATGCTGGCATTGGTGGACGAATTGGCGGACATCGGCGTTACCGTTTTGGATCAGACGCGCTACCTTACGCCGTTGATGCCGGCGCCGCAAGTGTTCACGAAACGGCAGCCGACCGCGGCGGAGTGGGATGATATCCGCTTCGGATTCGCGTTGGCTAAACAGATCGGGGCGCTCGATATCGGTCAGACGGTTGTCGTCGCGCGCCAAGCCGCGATGGCGATTGAAGCGATCGAAGGCACGGATGCCTGCATTATGCGCGGTTGCGCGTTAGCGCGTCAGGGCGCGGTGGTCGTTAAAACGGCGAAACCGCAACAGGACGTGCGTTTTGACGTGCCCGCGATCGGTTTGACGACATTGCATTCGCTCTTGGAACACAAGGGCGCGGTGCTTGCGATTGAGGCGCAACGTACTTTATTTGTGGAACAGGACGAGGTTATCGCGCTTGCCGATCAAAAAGGCGTGGCGATTTGCGCTGTTTCCGCGGAGTCGTTGTCCCGATGAAAGTATTTTTTTCGGCCGGTGAGGCCTCCGGAGATTGGCATGCGGCCGCCGTCGCCCGCGCGCTCAAAGAGCGCGTTCCCGCGCTTGAGATGCAGGGGATGGGCGGCGCGGAAATGCGGGCCGCCGGCGTGGACGTCGTGCATGATATCGCAGACCTGGGAGTGATCGGGATTGCGGAAATTATTCGCAAATTACCGTTCTTCTTCCGGTTGCGTTCGGAACTGGTGGAAGCCATTCGCCGCCAGCAGCCGGATGTGGTCGTCTGCGTGGATTATCCGGGCTTTAATATGAAGCTCGCGCAAGCCGTCAAAAAAGAGCTCGGTATTCCGGTCGTGTACTATATCGCTCCGACGATTTGGGCTTGGCATCGGTCGCGGGGCAAAGCGATTGCGATACGGCGGCGGTGGCTTCCATTTTTCCGATGGATGTGCCGTTGTATCGGGAAGACGGCGCGCGCGTGGAATTTGTGGGCCATCCGCTGGTGGATTTGGTGCGACCGGAATGGTCGCAGGCGGAAACCCGCGCCCATTTTCAAATGAACCCCGCTAAAAAGCAACTGTTGCTGTTGCCGGGGAGTCGTCGGCAGGAGGTGCAAAGTCTGCTGCCGACCATGCTGGATGCCGCGGCGCTTCTGGCGAAAGAATTTCCGCTCCAATGTTGGTTGCCGCGCGCGAGCACGATCTCCGAGGCGGAGCTTGCGCCGCTTTTGGCCGAGACCGAATTGGATATTCAAATGACGACGTCGCATCTGCATGATTTGATGACGGTATGCGATGCCGCATTGGCCGCGTCCGGAACGGTGACTTTGGAAACCGCGCTGCTCGGGTTGCCGACCGTGCTTTGCTATAAAGTAGCGCCGCTTACCTACTGGCTCGGTCGTCGGGTCTTGCAAACGCCGCATATCGGTTTGCCGAATATTGTGGCCGGGCGGGAAGTGATTCCTGAATTTTTGCAGCAGGATGTTACGGCCGAAAATTTGGCGCGCGCGGTGGCGTCATGGTGGCGGGACGAGGAAGCGTCTCGTCGTCTGCGCGACGACTTAGCCATGGTGCGGGAAAAATTGGGCGCGCCCGGCGCGGTCGGTCGTGTCGCCGATCTTATCATACGAATCGCTGAGGAAAATAATGACTGATTACGCACGTTTATTACATTACGTAGTGCCGTACTGGCGGCGCGGGGTAGCGGCCATCATCGCCATGATCATGGGCGCGCTTACCACGCTTGCCGTGCCGTGGATCATTCGCAACATCATTGACGACGTACTGGCCGCGAAAAACCTGGTGGCATTGAATTGGATCGCGCTCGGCATCTTGGTGCTCTTTTTCCTGCGCGGCGTGTTTTCCTATCTGCAGGGCTACCTGATGAGTTACATCGCGAACCGCGTGATCATTGATATCCGCAATGAAGTGTACGCGCGGGTGCAACGTTTATCGCTGCGTTTCTTTGATACGAGCAAAACCGGCAGCCTGATGAGCCGCCTGACGAATGATATCGGCGCGCTGCAGACCGCGATTGTCGATAATTTCGTCAACATTGTCAAGGAAAGCGTTATCCTGATCGGCTCGTTGGTCGGCATGGTGATTTTGCATTGGCGGCTGACGTTGCTTTGCGTCATCATCGTTCCGTTGGTCAGCATCACCATCAAATATTTCGGTCGAAAACTGAAAAAAAGCGGTCATATGATGCAGGAACGCATCGCCGACGTGACTTCGCATCTGCAGGAAACGATCGGCGGGATTCGCGTCGTTAAATCGTTTTTCCGTGAAGATTATGAAATCGCCCGTTTCCGTCAGATCAATCAGGCGAGCTTCGGCGCGGCGATGAAAGCGGCGCAGCAGTCGAACCAGCTTTCGCCGGTGGTCGAATTTATCGCGGCGATTGCCGTCACCGCGATTATTTGGTACGGCGGTTGGAGCGTTATCGACGGGGAATTGACCGCCGGTGAACTGATCGCGTTTTTGATTTACGCCATTAATTTAGCCAATCCGGTGCGGCGTTTAAGCGCGCTTTACGGCGATATTCAGCGTTCGATGGCGGCCGGTGAGCGCGTGTTCGCGTTGCTGGACGAAACGCCGGACATTCGCGAAAAAGCCGACGCGATCGCGCTGCCCGTCTTGCGCGGCGATGTGGTTTTTGACGCGGTTCATTTTCAGTATGAACCTTCCAAAGAAGTGCTGTCCGGTATCAGCTTCCATGCCGAACCGGGCCAAAAAATCGCGTTGGTCGGACCGAGCGGGTCGGGGAAATCGACGATCGCCAACCTGATCCCGCGCTTTTACGATGTGACGGCCGGCGCGATCAAGATTGACGGACATGATGTTCGCGATGTGACGTTGGCGTCATTGCGCGAACAGATCGGCATCGTGCCGCAGGATACCGCTCTTTTCAACACGACGATTGAAGAAAATATACGCTACGGTCGGTTAGACGCGACGGATGAGGAAGTGGCGGCGGCGGTACGCGCCGCCAATGCGGAAGAGTTTGTCCGCCAGCTGCCGCAGGGTTTGCAAACGCCGATCGGCGATCGGGGCCTCGTACTTTCCGGCGGTCAGCGGCAACGCATCGCGATCGCGCGGGCGCTTTTGAAAGATCCGCGGATTCTTATTTTAGATGAAGCCACGTCCGCTTTGGATACGGAAAGCGAACAGTTGGTACAGGCGGCGCTGGAACGTCTGATGATCGGCCGCACCGCGTTTATTATCGCGCATCGGCTGACGACGATTCAGGACGCCGATCACATTTTAGTGATTGATCGCGGCCGCATTGTGGAAAGCGGTACGCATCAATCCTTACTGGCGCTGCACGGTATGTACTACAACCTTTACACGTTACGTTTACAGGGAGACGAGAAATAGTATGTACTGGTTCTACAACATTTGTCTGGTGCTGTATTGGCTGTTGCTGGTGCCGGTATTGATCTATCGCCTGCTCTTTGAAGAGGGGTTTTATGATCGCTTACGGCAGAGCGCCGGCGTCATGCCCCAGCCGGTACTGACGAGCATTGAAAACTGTCGCGGCATTTGGGTGCATGCGGCCTCCGTCGGCGAGATTGTGGCGGCCAGTCCCATTGTGCGCGAATTAAAGCAGCGTCTGCCGGAAGAAACCGTGATTGTGTCGGTCGTCACCGCGACCGGTCACCGCATGGCGGAACGGATTATTCCCGAAGCGGATGCGCACATTTTTTTCCCGGTGGATTTACCGATCATTACGGAGCGCATCGTCAATATCGTCAAGCCGAAAGCGATCCTCTTGGTGGAAACGGAACTTTGGCCGAACTTTTTACAAGTGGCGGAAAAAAATGAAATTCCGGTCATGATGGTCAACGGCCGAATCAGTGACCGCAGCATGAAACGCTATCGCCTGATTTTAGGCTTTACCCGCCGCATGCTGGCGCAAATTCGCTGGTTCTGCATGCAATCGCACACGGACGCCCGCTACATTGAAGAAATGGGCGCGGACCCCGCGCGTGTCCAGGTGACGGGAAATACCAAGTATGATCAGACATATGCCGAAGTCACTCCGGCGGAACGCGACGAACTGCGGCGTGAATTCGGTGTCGGCGAGGCGCATCCGGTCATCGTGGCGGGTTCGTTTCATGAAGGCGAATATGAAATCTTGCTGGCGAGCTTCGGCGACGTGCGGCGGCAGTATCCCGACGCGAAATTGATCTTGGCGCCGCGGCAGATTCCGGAGGCGGCCAAGGTATTGCAATTGGTGCAAAAATACGGTTTCGTCGGTGCGCGGCGTACGGAATACCATGCCGAAACGGACGCGCCGGTGTCCGTACTCGTGCTGGATACGATCGGCGAACTCGGACGCATTTACAGTTTGGCGGATATCGTGATCGTCGGCGGCAGCTTTGTCAAAGTCGGCGGCCACAATATATTGGAACCGGCGGCCCACGGCAAACCCATTTTAGTGGGACCGCATATGTTCAATTTCAAAGATATTTTCGCCCTGCTGCATAGCGAAGGCGCTTGCCGAATGACGAGCGCGGAAAATCTCACGCGGGATTTGCTGCGCCTTTTGTCCGAGCCGCAGCGACTTGCGCAAATGGGGGCGGCCGCGTTACGATTAGTGGAAGAAAATCAGGGCGCGACCAAGCGCAATGTGGATGCTTTTTGCGCGTTAGCCGAACGGGATCCGCTTCATTGGAAAGGAGCCGAACGCAGTGAGCATAGAGCGTAAAGCAACGGAACTTTTTAAAAACGGACCGAAGTCGATCGGTGACCGCGCATTATTGACGACCTTAGGCGGAGTGGAGCGAATCTACTCCTGGGGCGTTAATTTTTGGGCATCCATGTATGAATCGGGGCATCTTAAACAGCATCGTTTACATGCCTATACCATCAGCGTAGGCAATATTGTGGCGGGCGGCACCGGCAAAACGCCGTTTGTGCAGTACATGGCGCGGCGCTTGCAAAAAGCGGGCGAGCGGGTCGCGATTTTAAGTCGCGGTTACCGCGGCGCGAGTGAAAATACCGGCGCGATTGTCAGCAACGGCGCCGAGATTCTGCTCAATGCCGAGCAGGCGGGAGACGAGCCTTACCTTTTGGCGCGAACTCTGCCGGGCGTAGTTGTGGCGGTCGGCAAAAACCGCGCTGCGATCGGCGCGCAGGTCGAAAAATTATTGCATCCGACGGTCATTTTGCTCGATGACGGATTTCAGCATTGGTCCTTGCGACGCGATTACGATATCGTCTTGATTGATGCCACCAATCCGTTCAGCAACGGACGCGTGTTGCCGCGCGGATTATTGCGGGAGCCGCTGGAACATTTGGAACGTGCGGATGCGTATGTGGTCACTAAAAGCGATCTGGTAACCGAGGCGGAACGGGAGAAAATAGCGGGCGTGTTGGAGCATTTCCGCGCGCATGTGCCGCTGCTTTGGACGGAGCATCGCCCCTTGCAGCCGGTACGCTATGCGCAGTGGCGAAATGGCGAAACCGCGGAGCAGGAAGCACTGCCGCGCCGTTTCATTACATTATGCGCTCTCGGTAATCCCGCTTCCTTTGAAGCGACGGTGGCGGCCGCGGGCTTGGTCGCGCATGATCATTTGCGTCTCCCGGACCACCACATGTATACGCAGGACGATATTCGCCACGCGGAAGCAACCGCCATGAAAGCGGGAGCGCAGGGGATTATCGTCAGTGAAAAGGATGCGGTAAAATTACAGGTACTGCAGCTTCGTGAATCGTTCTGGTATGTCCTGCCGATGGAACTGACGGCGACGGCGGGGGAAAATGAGTTTTGGGAACACATGGAGGACGAATGGGAAACCGGTCGATAAAAACCGCCTGCATTATTCCGGCGCGCTACGGCTCGACCCGTTTGCCGGGTAAACCGCTGTTGGATATTGCCGGCAAACCGTTGATCGAACGCGTCTATGAGCAGGCGAAAAAAGCGAACGTGCCCGCTGCGGTGATTGTCGCGACGGACGACGAGCGGATTCAAAAAGTGGTAGAAGAATTTGGCGGCACGGCGGTTTTGACGCGTCGCGACCATGCCACGGGGACGGATCGACTGGCGGAAGTGGCGCAGCAGCTGGACGACTGCGAAATCATCGTCAATGTACAGGGCGATGAACCGCTGATCGCGCCGGAGCTGATTGATCAGTTGGCGACACGTCTGGCCGCGGCCGAGGAATGGTCCATGGCGACGGTGTCGGCGCCGCTGGCGCAAGAGGATTTTCAAAATCCGAATGCCGTTAAACTGGTTACCAATTTGCGGGGAGAAGCGATTTATTTTTCCCGCTCGCTCATTCCGTATCCGCGCCATGAAAACAAATATCAGCCGCGCAAACATATCGGCATTTATGCGTATCGTCGCGATTTCCTGTTGCGCTTTGCCGACCTGCCGGCTACGCCGCTCGAAGAAGCGGAGTCGTTGGAGCAGTTGCGGGCGCTGGAACACGGTTATCGGATCGGCGTCATTGAAACCACGAAGAAGTTAATCGGGATCGATACACTGGAAGATCTCCTGCGCGCACGCGCTTATTTTGAAGGAGGACAGCAAAATGAAACCGGTAACGATCGGTAATTTACGCTTGGATGGCAGTCGGCTGTTTTTAATCGCCGGGCCTTGCGTCATTGAAGAATACGAACGGACCAAAAAAATCGGCGAAACCTGCCGAGATATTTGCGCCAAACTGGGCATTGATTACATTTTCAAGGCGTCGTTTGACAAAGCGAACCGCTCCTCGTACCAATCGTTTCGCGGCCCCGGGCTGGAAAAAGGTTTAGCGATTCTCGCGCAGCTGAAAGAGGAACTGCGCGTACCGGTGCTGTCGGACGTCCATTCGGTGGAGCAACTGGAACCGGCGGCGCAGGTCTTGGATATTTTACAAATTCCCGCGTTTTTATCGCGGCAGACGGATTTAGTCTACGGCGCGGCTAAGACGGGTAAGCCGGTCAACGTCAAAAAAGGGCAGTTCATGGCGCCGGAAGACATGGAAAACGTGCTTCATAAAATGCAGGAAGCCGGCAATGAAAATCTGTTGCTGACGGAACGCGGCGCAAGCTTCGGCTATCACAACCTGGTCGTGGATATGCGCGGCTTTCCGATCATGCGGCAATGGGGCTACCCCGTGATCTTTGACGCGACGCACAGCGTGCAGTTGCCGGGCGGCGCGGGTACGCATTCGAGCGGGCAGCGCGAATTCGTGCCGTATCTCGCGCGGGCGGCGGCCGCTGCGGGCGCGGACGGTTTCTTTATGGAAGTGCATGACAATCCTGACGAAGCTCTTTCCGACGGACCGAACATGCTGCGTCTGGACGACTTGGAAGCCTTATTGACCGATCTTAAAGCGATTTTTGAAATTGTCAAACGGAGTGAAATACGATGACCATTCAAACGACGATGGAACATGTTCTGCGCACGGAAGCGGCCGGCATTTTAGCCTTGGCTTCGCGGTGGGACGAGTCGTTTGCCGAGGCGGTACGCATGATGAATGGCGCCGCGGGTCGCATCGTCGTCACCGGCATGGGAAAATCCGGACATATCGCGCGTAAAATATCCGCGACGCTGGCCAGCACAGGTACGCCGTCCTTTTTTCTGCATCCCGCGGAGGCGATTCACGGCGACTTGGGCATGGTAACGGAAGATGATGTGGTGCTTGCGCTTTCCAACAGCGGCGAGACCGGAGAGATCATCGGCATTTTGCCGTCATTGCGCAGAATCGGCGCGCGCTTGATTGCCGTCGTCGGCAATCCCGGGTCGACTTTGGGAAAACGCGCCGATATCACTTTGGATGTCAGCGTGGAAGAGGAAGCCTGCCCGCTGGGGTTGGCGCCGACAACCAGCACCACCGTCGCCTTGGCGGTAGGGGATGCGTTGGCGATCGCCTTAATGGAAATGCACGGCTTCACCGCGGATCGGTTCGCGCTGTTTCATCCGGGCGGATCACTCGGGCGCAAACTTTTGTTGACGGTCGCCGACATCATGCATAAAGAGGAACAGAACCCTGTCGTGGTCTTGACGACAACCGTGCAAAATGCGCTTTTTGAAATGACGGCCAAGGGACTCGGCGCCACATCGGTCGTTGATGAACAGGGCGCATTGGTGGGTCTGGTGACCGACGGCGATATTCGTCGGGCGCTGGAAAAAGGAACCGAAGTATTACAGGTTTCGGTGGCTGAAATTATGACGCGTGATCCGCATGTCATTACGTCTGAAAAATTAGCGGCGCAGGCCTTGCATGTCATGCAGAGTCATGAGCCGCGACCGATTACCGTATTACCGGTGGTCGGCGACGCGTTGCAACCGATCGGCATGGTGCATCTGACCGATTTATTACGGCAGGGGGTAGTATAATGGCGGATATCAAGAAACTTAAACTCTTAGTATTTGATGTCGACGGCACCCTGACGCCGGCGACGATCGAGATCGGCAACGACGGCGAGCTCGCGAAATCGTTTTCGGTTCGCGACGGCCTGGCGATGGCGCTGGCGCCGTACGCGGGATTGAAAATCGCACTGCTCACGGGTCGCAGTTCCAAAATTACGCAACATCGCGGGGAAGAGCTGAAAGTGGCGTTTTGCCGGCAAGGCGTGCAGAATAAAGTGGCCGAGCTTTCCCAAATCATCGCGGAAGAAGGATGGAGCTGGGAAGAAATCGGTTACATGGGCGATGATTTGAATGATCTCGGCGTGCTGGCGCGCGTCGGTTTCGCGGCGGCGCCGGCCGATGCCGCGTTGGAAGTGCAGGATGGCGCCGACTGGATTGCCAGTCGCAACGGCGGTGACGGTGCCGCGCGCGAATGGATTGAAATGGTTCTGAAAGCACAGGGCCGTTGGGATGAACTGGTGCAATTTTACAAAAACCAGTCCAGCGAAGAATCGGTATAAGGACGAAGGGACGATGGCTGTGAACGCGGAGTATACTTTTTGGAACACGATGAGCCGAATGCTTTGCCAAATGCGTTATGAACGTGTTTTGGCGATCGGCCGTTGGCTGGGTCCGACCGTTTTACAACGCTTGAAAAAACCGCGTGATCGCGCGCTTTCCCAAATGATGAGCGGACTTTCGCTCACGCGTGAAGAAGCCGAACCGTTACTGCAGCAACATTTTGAACATCTCGGCATGACAGCGCTCGAAGTGCTTTATACGCCGCGGCTCGTGGCGGAACGGGAGCATTTAGAACGTTATATTACGATGGATCATCCCGAGCGTTTGCATGCCGCGCTTGCGGAGCAACGCGGCGTGATCGGTCTGACGGCGCATATCGGCAACTGGGAGTGGCTCGGAGCGGGACTTGCGCTGGCGGGATTTCCCACCACCACGATTGCGAAACGGCAGCCCAATGACACGGTGACGGCGCTTTTAAATCGTTTTCGCACGATGGCGGGGCTGGATGTATTTCATAGCGGCGGTTCCGAAATTATCGGCGCCGCAAGAGCGATCAAACGCAAAAAAATTCTCGGCTTTTTAGCCGATAAAGACGGCGATGTCAACGGCGTGCCGGTGATGTTTTTGAATCGCGTTTCGTCCGCGGTAGAGGGACCGGCCGTGTTCGCGCGTCGGTTTAAATCGCCGATTGTGCCGTTGTTTATTCGCCGCCGCGAAGATCTGAGCGGGCATGTGATCCATATCGGCGAGCCCTTTTACTATGAAGACACGGGTGACGAGCAAGCGGATGTCGACCGTTTAATGCAGCGTTGTACGCGGGAAATAGAAGATTTTATTCTCCGCTACCCGCCGGAATGGTTGTGGGTCCAGCGGCGTTGGTGGACGGAGCCGGAACAAATACGACGGTATCGGGGAGACGAGGCGGTGCGATGATGAAACAACCGAAATGGTGGCTGTTGGCGATCGGCGCGCTGTTGCTGTTTGCCGGCGGTATTTGGTACGCTTTTTTCGGCGTCGGGCCGGAACCGGTTCCGAAGCAGGAGACCGCGTTGGTCGAATTTAAAGGCGCGGATCTTCACCAGGAAGAAAATGGCGAATTGATTTGGAAACTGTCCGCCAAGCGTATCATGATGAATCCGAAGACGCGCGTCTTGTACCTGGAAGAAGCGGAAGCGTTATTCAGCGATGGCCCGCATCAAATTCATGTCCAGGCAAAAAAAGGCGAAGTCGATAATATACAAAAAACGGTGCGGCTGATGGGAAGCGTCGAAATTCGCAGCGATAACGATACCTATGTCAAAGTGAATAATCTTTTATATGATGGCGGCACCGGCAAACTCACCGCGACGGACGGTATTCGTCTTGAGCGGAACGGCATGGTACTCACCGGCGACAATTTGGTCGCCGATCGCGCGTTGCGACAGGCCACGGTAAGCGGCAACGTGCGGCTCGTGAAGGGGGATGAAGCGCAATGAACAAACGATGGATAAAAACAGCGGCGCTTGCGCTTTTTGTCATGACGACATGGAGCGTTGGCGCGGTCGATACTACGATTACGGCGGATACGCTGACCTATAACGGCAATGAGGATACGGCACAGGCGAAAGGCAATGTCGTGATTACGCGCGGCACGGCGAAAATGACCGGCGCCGAGGGCATCTACCATTTTGCCGATCAAAGCGCGACACTGTCCGGCAGCGTTTCTTATGTTGACGGCGCGACTTCGCTCACCGCGGCCACGGTGACGGCCTATGCCGATCAATCGCTGGCGGCGTCGGGCGGCGTGGAAATGCATGCGGAAGACCGCACCTTGCGCGGCGCCACTGTCACCTATCGTCCGTCGGACGGTTACGGCACGATTGACGGCAATGCGTACTTGGCCGTACCGGGTACGGAAATGACGGCGGGCCACGTCGAAGCGTATGTCAATGAAATTCGTATGATCGGCACGGGCGGAGTCAGCCTTTCGCATCCGGCGCAGGCGTTTACAGCCACGGCGGATGCGATCACGTACACGCAAACGCCGGGCGCGGATGACGGTTTCGCCGTGCTCACGGGCAACGCCCATGCGGTGCAGAACGGTAACACATTGAACGGGCCGGCGCTGGAAGTACGCTTGAAAGAGCAGGCGGTCGAAACGAAGGGGCGCAGCACGCTCGTCATCAGCGGTGGGCGATAAGATGCGGCTCGCTACTCATAACCTCACGAAATCCTACCAGAAGCGCCGCGTGGTCGACGGCGTCAGCGTTCATGTCGAGCGGGGCAAAGCGGTCGGCCTGCTGGGGCCTAACGGCGCGGGGAAAACCACCACCTTTTATATGATGGTCGGTATCGTGCGTCCGGACACCGGTACCATTACGGTCGATGACACGGATATCACGCGGGAACCGATTCATAAACGGGCGCGGTACGGCATCGGCTACTTGCCGCAGGAGGCATCTGTTTTTCGTAAGCTCAGCGTGCGTGACAACCTCTTGGCGATCTTGCAAACGCGCGAGGATTTGACGCCGAAGGAGCGCGATGAACGGGCGAACGCGTTGCTGAAAGAATTCGGTCTTACGCGCGTGGAAACACGGTTGGGCAGCCAACTTTCCGGCGGGGAGCGTCGGCGCGTGGAAATTGCGCGTTGTTTGTGTCATGATCCGCAATTTATTTTGCTCGATGAGCCGTTTGCGGGCGTCGATCCCATCGCGGTCGCGGATATTCAATCCGTCATTTCCCATTTGCGGGAGCGCGATATCGGCGTGCTGATTACCGATCATAATGTGCGTGAGACCTTGGCGATTGTGGATCACGCTTACATTTTGAATGAAGGAAAAATTCTTCTTGAAGGCGATGCCAATACGGTGGCGGAACATCCGTTGGCGCGCAAGTTTTATCTTGGTGAGAATTTCCGCTTAACCTAAACGCTGTGGAAAAATGTGATAAGATAAAAGGAGCAAGAGCAGGAGATACGTATGCGGATTTTAGATAAATACATGTTACGGGAGTTTGTCGCGCCCTTTTTATTTGGTGTCGCCGCGTTTACCGCGATCTTCATCGGTGCCGACTTGCTGTTCCGTATCGCGCAGCTTTTGACTTCTTACGGGGCTTCCGTCTGGGCGGTCACCAAGGTATTTTTCCTGGCCTTGCCGAAGATTATTGTCTACACCTTCCCGATGTCGGTTTTGCTGGGGGCGTTAATGGCCGTCGCGCGAACATCGGGCAGCAGCGAGCTCATCGTCATGCGTACGGCGGGGCAAAGCTTCACACGTCTTATCGCGCCGATTATCGCGTTGAGTTTGGTCATCAGTATGGCGACGGTATTATTTAATGAATACGTTGTGCCGGCCGCCACATACGCATACGAATACACCATTGATCACGAAATCAAGAACAACGTCAAACCGCAGGTGCATGAACACATCGTTTTGAAAGACGTCAACGATGACTCGATCGGGCATTTGCTGTACGCGCGTAAGTACGATGATAAACGCGAAGTGTTGCAGACAATTACCATTCAGGAATTCCAAAACAATCAGCTGGTGCGGATTGAAAACGCGCCCGAGGCGCGTTGGCAAGACGGTCATTGGATAGTATCCAACGGCACTATTTACGATATTTCGGGCGGCGACGGCGTCGATCGCATGCTGCATTTTGAAGAACAGGTCTTGCCGTTCACGACGACACCGGCGCAGGTGACGGAAGTAAAGAAAAAGCCGGAAACGATGACGATTCGTGAATTGATGCAGCAGATACAGGCTTTTGAAGCGGCGTACGTCGATACGACACGCCTGCAAATGGAACTGCATCAGCGGTTTTCATTACCCTTTGCCAGCTTTGTATTTGCGCTAATTGGCGCGCCGCTCGGTGTGCAGCGGCAGCGTTCTTCGTCGTCCCTCGGTTTCGGACTGAGCGTCATCGTTATTTTCATCTACTATGCGTTAATGACATTTACCGCGGCGCTGGGCGAGGGACATGTGCTCGCGCCGGCGGTGGCGGTTTGGTTGCCGAATATATTGGCGGCCGTGGCAGGAGTCATCTTGATCCGGCGCGCCTCACGATAAAGGAGCAGGTATGGAAATCGGCATTTTAATCTTTTGCGTGCTGGCCGTAATGGGCGGTTTGATCGCTTTCTTGGGCGATAAAATCGGCAGTAAGGTCGGCAAAAAAAGAATTTCTCTCTTCGGCATGCGACCGAAACACACGTCGATTTTGGTTACGGTGCTCACCGGTATCATGATTGCCGCGATGACGATCGGCGTTCTCAGCGCTCTTTCCGAGAACGTTCGGACGGCGCTTTTCGGTATGGAACAGTTGCAGGGCGAACTGAGCCGTTTGGGCAGCGAAGTGCAGCAAAAGAATGCTGAATTGGAACGCAGTAAAGCGCAACTGGCGGAACAGACTACGGAATATAATCACATGACCGAACGCGTGCGCGAAACGAATACGCAACTGGCGCTGGCGCAGGAACAGGAAAGCTACATGCGGGCGCAGCTGCAAGTGGTCGAAGATGCGTATCGTAAAGCGCAAGCCGATGTGCATGCCTCCGCCGAAGAAATCGCCCAATTGGAAGCGATGCGCGGCGAACTGACCGAAAACATTCAGAAACTCGATGCGGAAGCGGAACGTTTACGTACCAATATCGTCAGCCTGCGGGAAGGGCAAGTCATTTTCCGCGTCGGTCAGATACTTTCCAGCGCCGTTGTTGAAAGCCACTTGAACGCCGATCAGGCGCGGCAGGTCTTGGCGAATGTGTTGAATGACACGAACCGGCGGCTGCAAAAACAGCTTAATACGCAGGAAGACACCACGCTCATTCGCGTGCTGCCGGCGACATTGGAGAAAGCATCGGCGGAGTTACAGAATTCCGCGCAGAAAAAACTGGTTCGCGTTGTGGCGGCGGGCAACATCATCTATGGCGAACCCGCCTGGGTCGACTTTGTCATTCATGACGATCTGCTGTTGTATCGGCAGGGCGAAACGGTGTATGCGACGGATCTTTCCGCCTACAGCGGTCGCGCCAATGTCGAAATGCGCGTGTTGCAATTCCTGCAGGATGTCAATCAGCATGCGACGCAAAAAGGCGTCTTGCCGGATCCGTTGACGGGCACCGTCGGTCAGGTGGACGGATTGCAGTTGTTTAATACCATTCAGGAAATCGCGGCTAAGGGGGGCGACGTCAATCTCCGTGCCGTGGCCAAACAGGACATTTATACGGAAGGGCCTGTGCGAATCGATATTATCGTCACTGCGAAATAAATAATTCATCCCCGCTGCGGCGGGGATTTTTGTGGGAAAAAGAGGAAGTATGATTTTAGCTATTGATCCGGGTTCGGCGAAAACGGGAACAGCGGTTGTCCGTGAAGACGCTGAGCTGATACATAAAGAAATTGTTCCGACAAACGATTTGGTGCCGTTCTGCCAAACCGTTTTTCAGCAGTATCCGATCACGCAAATCGTCAGCGGTAACGGTACGCGCAGTAAAGAAATCGGACATATTTTAGCGCGGTTGGCGCAAGAGCATGAAATCGGCTATACGACAGTCGACGAAAGCTATACGACGGAAATGGGAAAAATCCGTTACTGGCGGTACACTCCGCGGCAAGGCTGGCGCAAACTGATTCCGACATCATGGCAGACGCCGCCGGAACCGGTGGATGATTTTGTCGCTTGGATTATTGCGGAAATTTATTTGGGCAACGATATGCCGGAACAGCTGGCGCATGCGCGCAGGAGGAAACAATGAAACCAGCGGAAACAGGACATGTAAAAAAGACACTGACCGTTTCGCATTATTTTAATATCGGCTTCGGCGCGATTGTCGGCACCGGCTGGATTTTGATGGTAGGGGACTGGGTCATTGTCGGCGGCGGCCCGCTGGCGGCCATGCTGGCCTTTTTGCTGGGCGCGCTGACGCTTTTGCCGATCGCGGCGGTATTTGGGGAACTTACCTCCGCCATTCCGATCTCGGGCGGCATTGTCGAATACATTGAACGCGCGTTCGGCAGCAAGGCGTCCTTTGTCGCCGGTTGGCTGCTCGCGTTCGGAGACGGCGTTTTGTGCCCCTGGGAATCGCTGGCCGTGGCGACGATCATAACGCAACTTGTCGCCGAAATTTTCCCGGTTTTACGCGCATATAAGCTGTATACGATCATGGGGTCGGACGTCTATCTGTATCCGGTGTTGATCGCCTTGCTGTTTTCCGGTTACGTCATCTGGCAAAACTTTCGCGGCTCATTGCAAATGGCGCGTCTGCAGACATTTTTAACGCGCACGCTGCTCTTTGGCATGTGCGTGGCGATGGCGGTTTCCTTCTTTAAAGGCAGTCCGCAAAACTTTTTGCCGTGGTTTGAAGTCGTGACCGGTCCCGCGTCGGCGACGAACGGAACAAATTTTTGGACGGGCCTTGCCGCGGTGCTCGTATTGACGCCGTTTTTCTACACCGGTTTGGATACGATTCCCGACCAGGCGGAAGAAGCGCATGAAGATCTTGACTGGCACCAATTCGGCCGCGTTATCAGTTGGGCGTTGTTGGCTTCCTGCGTATTTTATCTCGTTTGCATTTATGCCTTTAGCACGATCTTGCCGTGGACGGAATTTGTTAAAATGCCGATTCCGGCGCTTTCCAGTTTACAATCGATCCACTTTTATCTGTATGTGGTCATGCTCACCATTGCGACGATCGGACCGCTCGGCCCGATGAATTCGCTTTTCTCGGCGACGGCCCGCATCATGCTGGCGATGGGACGCAAAGGGCAACTGCCCGCCGTCTTCGCGCATGTCGATCCGAAATCGGGTACGCCGAAAGCGGCTAATATTTTACTCGCGGTACTGACCGTCATCGGACCGTTTTTGGGTTACAGCATGCTGTTGCCGCTCACCGAAGTCGCGGCCTTGGCCTTTATCGTGCCGTGCACCATGGTGACGATGGCTTGCTACCGTCTGCGTGATCTCGAGCCGGATTTGCCGCGGCCGTACAAAGTGCCGGGCGGAAAAGTCGGCATCGGCGCGGGCGTTCTCGCCGGCGGCGCCGTGATTGCGCTGCTGGTGGTACCGGGCAGCCCCGCCGCGTTGACTTGGGTCGAGTGGTTGATTTTATGCGGTTGGCTATGTTTCGGCGCGGTCTTATACATGTTCCGCGGCAAGCGTGTGCAGAAAGCGCAGAATTGACACGTCTTGACAAAACTGATAAAATTACCCTGTTATACCGCAGACTCGGGGCATAGCGCAGTTTGGTAGCGCACCTGATTTGGGATCAGGGGGTCGCAGGTTCAAATCCTGCTGCTCCGACCATTCGTCCCAGTAGCTCAGTTGGATAGAGCAACGGCCTTCTAAGCCGTGGGTCGGGGGTTCGA
>NZ_CABSTC010000025.1:0-17843 GCF_902480485.1 uncultured Negativicoccus sp.
ATAACTTATGTCCAACACGTCGATGCTCTTGCCCGTGTCCGGCTCGCTCTTTATCCTTCGCCGCTGTTTATCCGACAAATAAAAAACGCCCGCTGTCGCGGGCGTTACTTTTTCTATTCGCGGCGCACGCGGCAAATACCGCGCTCGCAATTACGCAGGAAGCGTAACATATGTTCCACTTCTTCGGACGCGTCCAATTCATGTTCCATTTCAGAAATCGCTTCCGAAAGGCGCAGATTGGAACGGTATAAAAGTCGGTACGCGCGTTTCAAGTCGCGTTTGACGTCGGCGGAAATACCGCTGCGCGCCATGCCGACACTGTTCAGTCCGACAACGCGCGCCGGATTACCGTCCGCGATCACGAACGGCGGCACATCCTGAACTACTTTGGTCATAGCGCCGATCATGCAGTTACGACCGATTTTCACAAACTGATGAACACCGGCCATACCGCCGATGACGGCACGGTCTTCAACGACTACATGGCCCGCCAGACCTGCGAAGCTGCTGATCACTACATGGTTACCCACATTGCAGTTATGCGCGACATGCGTATACGCCTGCAAAAGGCAATGCGAACCGACGTGCGTTTCCTGTCCTTCACCGGTCGCGCGGCTGACGGTCACGAATTCGCGAATGTCCGTATAATCGCCGATGGAGGTCGTGCTGCGTTCCCCTTCGAATTTCAAATCCTGCGGATCGCTGCCGATCGAGGCGCCGGGGTAAATGTGGCAATATTTGCCGATCGTGGTGTACGGATGAATAACGACATGCGCATCAATACGCGTGCCTTCTCCGATTACCGTATCCGCGCCGATCACGGCGTACGGTCCGATTTCTACGTTACTGTGCAGAACCGCGCTCGGATCAACTACCGCCGTTTCGTGAATATTCGGTTCATGCTTTTCTACAAGTTGTAATCCCATACTATCTCTCCCGCTATTTGCTATGTAAACTGTATGAATCAATTCAGTTTCATCGTTTATTTTATAATCCGTATTCCGGACAAATATATAACTGCCATTTTACGCTTTCTCGTGCCATTAGCGATGTCTAGAATGGGAATTCAATAAATTGCTCACTTTTTTGACTCAATTCATGCTTTTTGATCGGCTTGATTGTCTTTCTTGGGTGAAAGATAAAACATGAATTCGCCTTGCACCGCCAGCTCGTCGCCCACATATCCGCGGCAGGCGATTTTTCCTACATTTCCTTTGATTTTCAATATTTCGATTTCGCTGCGAAACGTATCTCCCGGCCGCACCGACAAACGAAAGCGAACTTTATCCATCCCGGTGAACATCGGCGTCATGCCGCGATGCTCTTCCGGATATAACAAAGCTACGCCGGCGACTTGCGCCATGGCTTCACATAAAAGCACGCCCGGCATAATCGGATTTCCGGGAAAATGTCCTTGAAAATACGGATCGTTCATGGTCACATTTTTGATGCCGACGGCGCGTTTCATCGGTTCCAATTCTAACATACGATCCACCAGCAACATGGGGTAACGATGCGGCAAAATTTCCATAATTTCAGTAACTTCAAGTTTCATACCGGATCCTCCTTTGCGACCGACTCGACCAAACGGCGAGCCAGCTCCGTATTCAGTTGATGACCGGACTTGCGCGCAATAATATGCGCTTTTAGCGGTCCCGCCAAGGCCAGATCACCGATCACATCGAGAATCTTATGGCGCACTACTTCGTCCGGGTACCGCAATTCGGAAAGCACTTCCGTCGGCGAATACACGACGGCGTTTTCCAGCGTCCCGCCGCGCCCCAGTCCCATCTTGCGCAGTTGCTCCAGCTCTTCCGTAAAACCGATCGTGCGCGCGCGCATAATGCTGTTACGGTAATTTTCCGTCGTGATTTCAATATCCATCGCCTGCAGCCGCAGTAACGGATGATCTTCTTTTTCGGCCAGGAAAGTAACGCGAAAACCGTCATACGGCAACGCGACAATAAATCTGTCATTCGGCGTATCGTACACGCCGACACTTTTTGTCACGGGTAAGTAGCGGCGTTCCGCGTCCTGCGTCACAATACCCGCTTCATCCAACAGGCCCACGAATACCGCCGCGCTGCCGTCACCGACCGGCGGTTCTACCGAGTCCAGTTCCACGATGATATTATCGATCTCCAGCGCCCGAATCGCGCTCAGGACATGCTCGACGGTCGTCACCATGACCGCTCCGTTTTCAAGTGTCGTCGCCCGCATCGTATTCGTCACATAACGAATCTGCGCGGCGACCGTATCGCTTTCCGAGATATCCGTGCGGCGAAACCGAATCCCGCTATCCACCGGCGCGGGGACAAACGAAAGCCGCACCGGCTGCCCGGAGTGTAAACCGATCCCCGAGTAGGTCACTTTTTTGGCGATTGTTTGTTGTAAACTCATCCGGACTCCTTGCGTTGCAAATTTAATAATTGACAAATTAGTCTATTTATTAAGTATAACGAAAAACAGCGTCAGACACAAGTTTTAGGGCAAAGAAAAAGTTCCGCCGAAGCGGAACTTTTTACGCGTGTTCGACTTGTTCCCAGGCCGCTTTGAGTTTGGTCGCAATGCCCGGCATCTTGGCTTTGGTCACCGCGCACACCGCCAAACGCACACCGGCTTTCAACGGTACAGGGAAAATATTATCCCGGTTCATCAGCGCGCAAACCGCTTTCGAATCACGGCTCGGCACACTCAGGAAAAAGCCGGCGCGATACGGTAAAACCGGCAGTTCCACCTCCGCCGCTTCCTGCATGAAGAGCGCGGCGCGATCACGGATAAGCGCGAAATATTCCGCCTGTTCCGCTTGGAACTGTTGCAAAAGTTTCGCATCCTGACTGATCGTGACCAGTGTTTGCATGCCGGCCCGATTGATATTCGACCAGGTCGCCCGACTCGTATATTGGTTGATGTCTTTAAATTCCTGCGCGATTTGCGGCGAAGAGGTGATGCCGATCATCGCGCCGATACGCTGTCCGTACATAGTAAATCCTTTGGACATACTGTAGCAAACGACCACGAGCAAATTCTCCGGCAAATTTTCGAAGTGACGGAAAAAGCTCCGCGACGTTTCTTCATCGCCCGCGAAATCCAAGTACGATACATCGACGAGGAGGATCACATGTTTCTCCGAACGCGCCGCGACTTCTTTCAGCGTTCCCAACGCCTGCCGCCAGTCTTCATCGGAAAGGCTGTAGCCGGTCGGATTGTGCGCCGGCGTGTTCAAAATCACGAGCACCTGATCCTGGCGCGCCGCGATCGCTTCCACATGCTGCGCGAAATCGTCCTGATTCCATTGCAGATCATCGGTAAACAAGCGGAAGGTACGAAGTTTGCGACCGTTGTCATTGCAAAGCACGCTGTACGCGCCCCAGTACCAGTCGCTGGTCAACACTTCATCGCCCCATTCGGTGTAATTATGAATGGTGTTGTGAATGCCGCCGGTGCCGCCGGCCGTGGCCACCGCCGCAATCTCCGCCGCGGGTCGGTACGCGCCGAAACAACGATTCTGCACTTCGGTAAGAAAATCCGGCAGACCCGCGATCGGCGCGTATTGAATCACATCACGCATCGAAAGGCCGCGGTATACTTTCTCTACTGTCGGCAGACACACCAGATCTTCATTCTCGTCTAAAATCGCGCCGATGGTCGCGTTGGTTACTTTTTCTTTACCGTATTTCTGCGCCGCTTTGACCGCCGCATCATTGGCACCGAAAATTACATCATTCGCCTTTTTCCCATAGGCTTGCGGTGCTGCTACACTTATCGTCATGACTATCCCTCGCTTCCTTCAAATTGCCTATTATTATAGCACACTTGTCCGCATGCGATGTATTTTGCGTGGAGTAAAGCGGGTCCTGCGCACTTGTTTCCAGACGATGCATTGCGGCGCAAAAAAACAGCCGTCTTACTAAGACGGCTGTTTTTTTATTTCGTTACGACGTGGGAAACGGCGCCGTCGTTCGTCACATCGTCAGCGCTTTGCGTTTTTTCGGTTTCCTTTGCGTCGGGTTGCGTTTTCGGTAAGGTTACCGTAATCGCGGTACCTTCTTTCGGCTGACTCGTCAAGGCCAATTCGCCATGGTGCAAGGCAACGATATGCTTGACAATCGCCAAGCCCAAACCGGAACCGCCGGTCTCTTTCGAGCGGCTTTGTTCCACGCGATAAAAACGTTCGAAAATATAGTTTTGTTGTTCAATGGGAATACCGACGCCGGTATCTTTTACGGTCAATGTAACGTCGTCTTCACCGTCGCGGATAGTCACATCCACGCTGCCGCCTTCGCGATTATATTTGACCGCGTTATCCGCCAAATTCAAGACGAGTTCAAAAAGCAGACGGGCGTCGCCGAAAACGTAGCCCCGATCACCGTGCACCCGCATCCGGATATTCTTTTTCTCGGACTGCATTTCCAAAAGATCGGTCACCTGCTCGGCAATGTAGTGAAGCGACACATTTTGCCATTGATACGGTTCATTCGCCTCTTCAATGCGTGACAGACGCATGATGTTTTGAATGAGTCCCAGCAGGCGATTTGATTCCTGAATCATCCGCCGCGCAAAGTTCTTCACTTCGTCGGCATTATGATACATGCCGTTCAAAAGCAGTTCGGCGTAGCCGCGAATCGAAGTGAGCGGCGTATTCAATTCATGCGAAACATTCGCCGAAAATTCGCGACGACGTTGTTCCGCCAAGGCGGTTTCCGTCACATCGCGAACGACCAGCAATACGGTAAAGTCATCATTACTGCTTTCCGTGCGGCGGGCGCGCACGCGATAGATCCGCTCGCACAAAGTAAGCTCGGTGGACGATTCGCCGGTTTTCATGGCGTCCTGAATGCAGGTCAGCCACGCGGAGCTCTGATCCAACGCGGCTGCGCTTTGGCCGTGCACATCGCTTGTTAATTGGAAGATCTTGGCCGTGACATTGTTGTAGTCCAAGATGGATTGTCCGCGATCCAGCAAAATGACGCCTTCCGTAAGCGTATCCATCATGTGACGGGTGCGGCTGCGCTCGTCATTAATTTCATCAATATAATGCGAAATGTTTTCCTGCTGCGCACGTGTTCTCGCTAAAATGGGATCGAGTTCCGGCACGCCGAGCATATAAGGCACCGGTTGCCCCGAGATCATCGCATCGACCGCTTCCCCCGCCTGACGCAAAGGTTGCAAAAGATGCCGCGTCAAGTAACCGGCCAGGAAGAAGCAAGCGATCAGGATGACCGCCAGTACACCTAAAACGCCCGGTAACGCGCGTTGCATAATCGCCAATAAGCTGCCGCGATCCACCGCTGTGCGCAGGACGGAGCCGTCGTCCAAGCGCAGCGCATAGTACGAAGTTTCCCGCGCCAACGTACCGGATTCCCGGCGGCTCGCGCCTTCGCCATGGGCCAAGGCGGCCTTGACTTCTTCGCGTTCCAGATGATTTTCCATTTGGTCCGCGTTGTAAGCCGATTCAAAACGTACTTTGCCGGACGCATCGATCCAAGTTACGCGCGTCATGCCGTCAATACCGGCCACCGATGCCGCCAGCCAGTCGACCGGTACCGGTTGATTGTGCATGCCGTCCGCCAATACGGTCGTAACCTGTTGGAGATGCATTTCCGCTTCTTTACGGACGCCGGAATAGTAGAACCACATGCTTGCCAGTAAAGTCAACAGCACCGCTACGATGCTGATGCTTACCAACGCGGAGTAGATGCTTTTTTTCATCGTTCTTCACCCAGTTTGTAGCCGACACCGCGTATCGTTTGAATCATGCTTCCCGCGTCGCCAAGTTTTTGGCGCAAGCTCATAATATGCATGTCGACCGTACGACTTTCAATGAAATGCGTAATTTCCCAAACGTGTTCCATAATCTGTTCGCGAGAAAGAACGATTTCTTTATTCAGCAACAGGTACGCGAGCAATTCAAATTCCTTGGCCGTGAGCGTCACGTCTTCGCCGTCCACCTGCACGCGGTAGCGTTTACGATCCAAGCGAATCGGTCCGCATTCATACACATCACCCGCAAATGCGCGGTAGCCCTGGCGTCGTAATACGGCGCGCACGCGGGAAATCATTTCCATAATCCCGAACGGTTTGCGAATGTAATCGTCCGCGCCGATATCGAGACCGGTGATGACATCATATTCCGCGCTTTTGGCCGTCACTAAAATCACCATGACGCCGTCGTACGTCGCATGGCTCCGTAATTTGCGTAAAATGGTTAAGCCGTCGTCGCCGGGCAGCATAATATCGAGCAATATCAGATCCGGTACTTTTTCTTCCAGCGCCGCAAACAATTCTTCACCCGACTCGAATTTGCCGACTTCGTACTGCTGGCTCTCCAGCGCATACACCATGAGGTCACGAATATTTTCATCGTCTTCTACACAATAAATTAAGGCCATAGATTTTCACTCCCGCCGATCACCGATGGCAAATAAAACCCATTCCGCGGAGGACGCGGCGTGGTCGCCGATCTTCTCCAAGAATTTTCCCATCAACAATGCATCGGGCAGCAAGGGGTCCGGCGAGTCGCCTTCCCGCAATTCTTGAATGATTTCTTCGCGCAGCTTGCGAAACAGTTGATCGACAATGGCATCCCGATCAATCGTGCTCTGCGCCAGGTCCGTATCAAAGCGGACCAGCGAGCGCAAAGCGCTGTGCAACATGTCGCGTCCTTCGGCAAGCATATCTTCCAAAACATCCCACGCCGGGTCCGAGCGCATTTCGCTTTCATCGGCAAGCTCTACCAGCGCGCCGGCGAGTTCCCCGATACGTTTTACATGAGACGCCATTTTGAAGATCGCCGACACCAGTCGGAAATCAGACGCCAACGGCTGTTCACTTGCCAAAAGCCGCAAACAGTTTTCCTCCAGCTTGCGTTTGGCGGAAACGATACGACGCACGGCCTCATCGACTTCCTTGTACGGAACGCTGTCGCCGTCTTGGAAAATCGTCGATGCCATTTGTAACACATCGTCCGTCCAGCTGCCGACCGTAATGATGTCGTTACGCAACTCGTTGAGTTCGCGTTCTAATCGGATTCTGACCACAATATACCTCGCTTTTATTATACCAAGTCGAACGTTTTTCCGTTCAACCGAAACGTCCGGTTACATAATCTTCCGTGCGCTGTTCCTTGGGGTTCGTAAAGATGACATCCGTCGCATCTTTTTCAATGACTTCACCCAACAGGAAAAACGCCGTCGAGTCTGAGCAACGCGCCGCCTGTTGCATATTGTGCGTAACCAGGACGATGGTGTATTGCTGTTTCAATTCTTCAATCAGGTTTTCGATTTTCAATGTGGAAATCGGATCGAGCGCGGACGTCGGTTCATCCATGAGAATGACTTCGGGATCGACCGCAATCGCGCGGGCGATGCAAATACGTTGCTGTTGCCCGCCGGAAAGAGCGAGCGCGCTTTCATGCAGACGGTCACTGACTTCGTCCCAAATCGACGCCTGTTTCAAGCTTCGTTCCACCGTTTCATCCAAAATCGACTTCTTTTTGATTCCCATCGATTTCAGCGCAAACGTGATGTTATCATAAATGCTCATCGGAAACGGATTCGGTTTCTGGAATACCATCCCGATCTGTCGGCGCAGTTGATTGACATCGTCCACATCAAATACGTCTTGCCCGCGATACAGTACCTCACCGGTAATCCGGCAGCCTTCAATCAAATCATTCATACGGTTAAGAACACGCAAGAATGTCGACTTGCCGCAACCCGACGGTCCGATCAACGCGGTGATCGCACGCTCTTCAATCTCCATATTGACATTAAAGAGCGCTTGTTTTTCCCCATAATAGAGGTTTAAGTTGTTCACTTTAAAAGCCAAGTCGGACATCTATTTTCTCCATTTATTCATGACGAGCGAGGAGATCTCGTTCATCAAAACTACGACTACAATCAAGATAACGCCGGTGGCGTACGCTTTATCCGTGTGAATCCCTTCACTGGAAAGCGCGTACATATGAATCGCCATCGTTCGTCCGGAGTGCATCAGGTTGCCCGGAATCTCCGGAACGGTGCCGATCGTGTACATCAATGCGACCGTTTCGCCGACGATGCGGCCGATCGCCAAGATGACGCCCGCCACAATCCCGCGACCGGCTACCGGCAAAATAATTTTCAAAATGGTGTCCCGTTTGCCTACGCCCAAACCGTAGCTGCCTTCGCGTAAACCGGTCGGTACGGTCAAAAGAGCTTCTTCCGTTGTCTTGATGACAAAGGGAAGAACGAGGATCGTCATTGTCAAAATACCGGAAATCAAAGAGTATCCCAGCTGCAAGAAAATAACGAAAAACAAAAAACCGAACAAACCGTACACGATGGAAGGAATACCGGCAAGCGTTTCGCTGGCCATCCGAACCCATTTTACCAGCCACGAATCGCGTTGCGCGTATTCCGTCATATACACGGCGGTGCCTACCCCCAACGGTATCGCCAAAAGCAATGTACCGACGGTCAGGTAGATCGTCGTGATCAATGCCGGAAAGAGCGAAACGTTGGATGTATTGTACTTATAAGCAAACAGGTCGGCGGTGACGAACGGAATACCGTTCCAAAGGATGTGTACCAGCAAGTACACCAAGACCCCCATTGTGAGCGCAATGCCCAGCCAAACGGCTGCCTGTACGATCCATTCATAGACGCCGCGCCGTTCCCCACGACGTTTGCTCATGATTTAACCAGCCTTTCACGTAAAAACAGGAACAGCGTATTCAACAGCAAAATCATAATAAACAAAATCGCGCCGGTCGCGATCAACGCTTCCCTGTGCAGGTCTGCCGCGTAACCCATTTCCAAAACGACATTGGCCGTCAAAGTGCGCGTCCCGTCCCAAAGTGATGACGGGATGATTGCCTGGTTACCCGCGACCATGATAACGGCCATCGTTTCACCGACCGCGCGGCCGATGCCCAAGACAAACGACGCCAAGATACCGCCGGAAGCCGCCGGCACCATGATCCCGACCACGGTGCGCTCATGGGTCAACCCCAGCGCGCGGCCGCCTTCATAGTAACGATCCGGTACTGTGGAAAGCGCCGACTCGCTGACCGAAATAATCGTCGGCAAAATCATGATGGCAAGCAATAGCGCCGCCGTAAACACGCTGTTGCCGTTGCCGCCTAAATACTCGCGAACCATCGGCACCATGACAACCATCCCGAAGAAACCGTAGACGATTGAAGGTATACCGGCCAATAATAAAACTAACGAACGCAGTACACGACGCCACTTTTCCGGTGCAAAAAAAGAAAGGCAGACGGCTGCCGCCAAGGCAACCGGTCCGCCCATCAAAATCGCACCGAGAGTGACCAGCATACTGCCGATGATCATCGGGAAAATCCCGTATGTGGGCGGTACGTCCGTCGGACGCCAACCTGTTCCCAAAAGGAAATCCTGCAAACCGATGGTAAACATCGGCGGGATTCCTTTGGCAAAGATAAAGAGCCCGATGAGGAAGACGCATACGATGGACATTGCCGCCATCACATGCACCGTCCAACTCATCAACTTTTCACTTGTCTGCGAATTCATCCGCTCACTCCCGCTTCTTACCGGCAGATGTTATTTCGCATCCTGCCATTTCGTAATTTTGCCAATGTAAACGTCACGAACAGAATCCGCTTTGATGTTTTCTACGCTGTTCGCTTTGTTGACAACGACCGCCAAACCGTCTTTGGCGATAACGTTACCGTCCACTTTACCTTTTTCGCTGTCTTTCAATTCACGAGATGCCATACCGAGGTCGGCCGTGCCGCTGATCGCCGATTGAACACCGGTCGTCGAGTCGCTCTGCTGCACTTCGACCTTCAGGTTCGGGTTAGCTTTCTGGTAGGCTTCCGCCAGTTTTTCCATGACCGGAGTTACCGAAGACGAACCTGCGCATACGATTTTGCCGGACTGGTTCGCCGGAGTGTACGCCGCCGGAGCTTGATCCACCGCGATGTAGCCGTTGTCGTTAACGATCTTCTGGCCTTCTTTACTGTGGATAAATTTCAGGAAGTCTTGCGCTTGCGGAGTCAAACCTTTTTCCTTGTTGATGACGACATTGAACGGACGAGCCAATTTGTACTGGCCGTTCATAACGTTCGCCGGGGTTGCTTCCACGCCGTCAACTTTCAAGGCTTTTACGGTATCGTTCAACGAACCGAGGGAAATGTAGCCGAGCGCATACGCGTCATTCGCTACGCTGGTCATCATGACGTTGGTGCTGTTCGTAATCTGCGCGGAGCTCAAAGTACGGTCGACTTTCTTACCGTTTTCTTTGACTTCAATACCCAACAATTCAATGAACGCGCCACGCGTACCGGAACCGTCTTCACGGGAAATAACGTGAATATCTTTGGCCAAATCAAAAGCCGCTTTGTCGCCGCCGGATTTGGAACCGGAACCGCCACCGCAACCCGCAATTGCTAATGCCATTACTACACTGACTGCTGCCAAACCCAAACGTTTGCCTTGTTTCATCTTTTTCGTTCCTCCTTTGGAATCGATACGAATTGGTATAACTGCATAATAGCGGAAGACTGTCAAAAGACTACACAGCATTTGTAAATAAATTGTAAAAACAAAGTTTTTGTAAGCTGCATTGAAAATAAATCGTACAAATTCTTCTTTTCCCTTTAAAAAGTCCTTTATTTACAATGCTTGCGCATCTTCAAAACGTCACGATAAATCATTTTAATATTTTTACACTTTTACAGGCGTATCATTTTATCGTGTTTTTATATTTCCCACCTCGGCTTCCGACAGCGGATCGTCATCTCCCGATTTTTGTCCGAATACGTTTCGCAAACATCATGTTGTAAAAGCGGACAAAAAAGAGCGGTGCTCACCGCTCTTTTTTATACCCATTTTTGATTGTCTTCTTTCGTCTGCAGTTGCTGCTGCTTTTCGTGTTTCTCCGCCCGCAAAAACGCGTGCACGGCTTCGGCGGCTTTCCGATTCATGCCGGGCACGGCCGCCAATGCTTCGACATCGGCCGCGCGCATCGCGTCCAAATTCGGAAACGCCTGCCATAGCGCCTGACGACGTTTCGGACCGATGCCGTCGATATGATCCAAGATGGATTGGAAATTTCGTTTGCTGCGCAATTTACGATGGTACGTAATCGCGAACCGATGGGCTTCATCACGCACCGTCTGCAACAACTGCAGCGCCGGTAAGCGATGATCCAACACAATCGGTTCGTTGCTGTACTCAGTAAAAATCTCTTCGATCCGTTCCGCCAAAGCGATGACCGGTGTTTGGACGCCGCACTCGCGAATGACGGGCAACGCCGCATGCAACTGTCCTTTACCGCCATCAATGACGATCAGATCCGGCAACGGCCAATCGGGATGATTGCCGTAACGTCGCGCCATGATTTCACGCATGGAAGCGAAATCATCCGGCTTGCCCTGCACGGTTTTCAATTTGAATTTGCGGTATTCGCTGCCGGTCGGTTTGCCGTCGATCAAAACGCTCATGGAGGCGACGGTCTCCGCGCCTTGGATATGGCTAATATCAAAACACTCAATGCGTTCCGGCAAATTGGGCAAGTCCAAAATTTCCGCGAGATCGCGCACGGCGCCGCTTTGCTTATCCACCGTGTGCTGCCATTGCAGTTCTTTATCCGCCAGGTACTTCGCGGCATTGTCCTGCGCCATATCTTTCAGACCGCGACGGAAGCCGCGTTGCGGCACGGCGATTTTCACCTGCGAACCCCGCTCCGCCGTCAGCCATTCACCGAGCAGTTCGGCATCGGCCGGCAAAAACGGCACCGCCACTTCTTTCGGCACGCGATCCGCGCTGCCGGTGTAATAATTTTTGATAAATCCGGCCAATACTTCCGCATCGCTTTCACCGTATGAGCCGCTGACCATATAGTTTTCTTTGCCGATCACTTTGCCGGCGCGGACAAGTAAAATGACGACACCCACTTTATCCGCCGTACGAGCGACGCCGATCATATCCAAGTTGCCGGCGGCGGCCACGATATTTTGCCGCTCCTGCACGCTTTTCAAAGCGACGATACGATCTCGGTAACGAGCCGCTTCCTCATAGCGCATCGCCGCGGCCGCCTCTTTCATGCTATCTTCCCAACGGTGCAGCCACTGCCGGTTTTTACCTTCAAAAATATCGCAGACTTCCTGCGCCATTTGATGGTACGCGGCTTGTTCCACCCAGCCCATGCAGGGCGCCTGGCAGCGTTTCAAATGGTATTGCAGGCAGGGTCGTCGTACTTTCATTGATCGACAGGTCCGCAAGGGGTAAATCTGCCGCAAGGTTTTCAATGTCCGCGCCACCGAGCCGACGTCGGTAAACGGTCCCAGGTACCGCGCGCCGTCACGCACCAGCCGCCGCGTCATAAAGACGCGCGGATAATCTTCCTGCAACGTGATTTTGATGTACGGATACGTTTTATCATCCCGTAGCAGGATATTGTATTTCGGATGCAAGCGTTTAATCAAATTGCATTCGAGAATGAGCGCTTCGAGTTCCGTCTTGGTCAGAATAAAGTCGACATCTTCGGCGTGGTTCATCATGGCATTCACTTTGGGACTGTTCTTGCTTTCTTCCCGCACGTAGGAACGCACGCGGCTGCGTAAATTCACCGCTTTGCCAACGTAGATGACTTTACCGAACCGATCCTTCCACTGGTAGACCCCTGGTGTGGTCGGCAAGGCGTCGAGCTTGGTTTGGATCCGCTCATTCACTTGCCGCATGACGATCCTCCACCTGGCCGAGTTTTCGCGCCCGTTCCAGCAATGGCGCTAAATAATGACCCGTGTATGACTCCGGCACGGCCGCTACTTCTTCCGGCGTACCGGTCGCCACGATCGTACCGCCGCCCGAGCCGCCTTCCGGCCCCAAGTCAATAATATGATCGGCGCATTTGATCACATCTAAATTGTGCTCGATGATCACCACGGTATCGCCTTCATCCACAATTCTCTGCAAGACATCCATCAGTTTGTGAATATCCGCCACATGCAATCCGGTGGTCGGTTCATCCAAAAGGTAAAGCGTTTTACCGGTGCTGCGTTTCGCCAGCTCCGTCGCCAATTTGACGCGTTGCGCTTCCCCGCCGGAAAGTGTGGTCGCCGGCTGACCGAGACGAATGTACCCGAGCCCCACGTCCTGAATCGTTTGCAATTTTCGGACAATGGCCGGATGATTGGCGAAAAATTCGACCGCTTCATCCACCGTCATATTGAGCACATCGGAAATATTTTTACCCTTGTATTTCACTTCCAGCGTTTCGCGATTATAGCGCGCGCCGTGGCAGACTTCGCAGGGCACGTACACGTCGGGCAGGAAATGCATTTCAATTTTAATGATGCCGTCGCCTTTGCAGGCCTCGCACCGACCGCCGCTCATATTGAAGCTGAAACGCCCCGGCTTATAGCCGCGCAACTTCGCTTCCGGCGTTTGGCTGTACAATTCACGAATCGGCGTGAAAACGCCGGTATACGTCACCGGATTGGAACGCGGCGTGCGTCCGATCGGCTGCTGGTTGATATCGATAATTTTGTCGATATTTTTCGCGCCGGTAATGCTTTTATACGTGCCGGTACGGTGGTATTTACGATACAGACCGTTGGCCAATCCTTTGTAAAGAATCTCGTTCACCAGCGTACTTTTACCCGAACCGGATACCCCGGTCACGACCGTAAGGCAGCCCAAGGGAAACGTCACATCAATATTCTGTAAGTTGTGTTCACTCGCGCCGCGGACCACAAGTTTTTTGCCGTTGCCTTTGCGGCGTTGCGCCGGTACGGGAATGTAACGCTTACCCGCGAGGTATTGTCCGGTCAGCGATTGCGGCGTTTGCAAAATGGTTTTTAAATCCCCCTGCGCGACAATTTGACCGCCGTATTCACCGGCTCCCGGACCGATATCGACGATGTGGTCCGCCGCGCGGATGGTATCTTCATCATGCTCGACGACGATCAGGCTGTTGCCCAAATCGCGCAGTCCTTTCAAGGTCGCCAGCAAGCGATCATTATCGCGCTGGTGCAGACCGATCGAAGGTTCGTCCAAAATGTAAAGCACGCCGACGAGACCCGAGCCGATCTGCGTCGCCAGACGAATCCGCTGCGCCTCCCCGCCGGACAGCGTGCCCGATGAGCGGGCCAGCGTCAAATACCCCAAGCCCACATCATAAAGGAAACCGATGCGCGCATTGAGTTCTTTCACAATTTGGTGGGCAATGATCATTTCTTTTTCCGTCAGTTCGAGTTCGTTCAAAAAATCGCGAATCTCCGCAATCGAAAGGCAGGTCAGCTCATGAATGTTCAAGCCGCCGACCTTGAACGCCAACACTTCCGGTTTGAGGCGCGCGCCCTGACATTCCGTACAGGGAACCTCCGTCATGTAGCGTTCCATTTCCTGCCGCTGACTGTCCGAGAAGGCGTCGCGATGGCGACGTTTCACCATGGGAACGACACCTTCAAACGCTCGATCATAGCTCTTGACTTCGCCGCGCATATTTTCATAACGGAAACGGAATTTTTTGGACGTGCCGTCGCGCAAATAGCGCTTGCCCTCCGCCGGTAAATCACTGTAAGAATTATCCAACGTCAGACCGTACGATTTCAGGAACGGCACGAGCTGCACCATGAACCATGAGTTACGGTTCGTGGAAAGCGCTTGCACCGCGCCGTCTTTGAACGGCAAATCGGGATCCGGTACGATCAGACTGAAATCCGGTTCCAGGCTCGCGCCCAGACCCGTGCAAACGGGACACGCTCCCATCGGATTATTAAAGGAAAAAAGCCGAGGTTCCGGTTCCGGCAAGGAGATCCCGCAATCCGGACAGGCGAAATGCTGACTGAACACATATTGCTCTCCGTCCACCACCTGCGCGTACACGACGCCTTCCCCCAAACCGAGCGCCGTTTCGAGCGAGCCGGCCAAACGCTGCGCCAAGCCTTCGCGCGCGATCAGTCGATCGACCACCACCTCGATGACGTGCTTGCGATTTTTCTCCAAATCAATCTCTTCATCGAGATTCCGTATTTCGCCGTCAACGCGTACACGCGCATAGCCTTCTTTACGTAAGCGCTCCAGCGTCTTTTTATGCGTGCCTTTTTGCGCCCGAACGACCGGCGCCAGTAAGAGAAAGCGCGTGCCCTCCGGCAAGGCCAAAATGGCATCCGTAATCTGCTCGACCGTCTGTTGCGTGATCGGCTTGCCGCAATGCGGGCAAAACGGTCGACCTACCCGCGCGTACAAAAGGCGCAAGTAGTCGTAAATCTCGGTCACCGTGCCGACCGTCGAACGCGGGTTGCGGCTGGTCGTTTTCTGATCGATCGAAATGGCCGGCGAAAGGCCCGCGATATAATCGACATCCGGCTTATCCATCTGCCCGAGAAACTGCCGCGCATACGCGGACAAAGACTCCACATAACGGCGCTGTCCTTCCGCGTAAATGGTGTCAAACGCGAGAGAGGACTTGCCGCTGCCGGAAAGTCCCGTAAAAACAATAAATTTATCCCGCGGCAGACGCAAATCAATATTCTGCAAATTATGTTGACGCGCCCCGCGAATGATCATTTCTTCTTTCATAGCGCTCCTTTACTCAGCGATGACGACGCGGTTTTTTCTTCATCGCGCGCATCTTATCCCGTGCCTGCGAACCGAAGCGATCCGCCCATTCCTGACGCAAGCGCCCGAGTTCATCGCGCCATTGCGCCGCTTTTTCAAACTCCAAATCCTTCGCCGCTTGGCGCATGGCTTTTTCCGTCTCCACAATGCGGGCATGCAGGCTTTCATCGGTCGCTTCGCTCATATCGGCGTCATATTCCTTGCGCCAATCCGTCTCCGCCACCTTGGTCAGGGAAATTAAATCTTTCACTTCTTTAATAATGGTCTTCGGCGTAATATCGTGCTCCGTATTATACGCCTCTTGTATTTCGCGACGACGTTTTGTTTCTTCCATCGCGCGCGCCATCGAGTCCGTGACATGATCCGCGTATAAAATGACATGCCCTTTGGCGTTACGGGCCGCCCGTCCGATTGTCTGGATCAAGCTGGTATCGGAACGCAAAAAGCCTTCCTTGTCCGCGTCCAAAATCGCGACAAGCGAAACTTCCGGCATATCCAATCCTTCGCGCAGCAGGTTGATGCCGACCAGCACATCAAATACGCCGGCGCGCAGATCGCGGATAATCTCCGCCCGTTCGATGGTGGCGATATCGCTGTGCAGGTAGCGCACTTTGACATCCATTTCTTTGAGAAAATCCGTCAGATCTTCCGCCATCTTTTTCGTAAGCGTGGTAATCATCACGCGCTCATTGTTTTTCACGCGCGCGCGAATTTCGCCCAAGAGATCATCCATCTGACCGCGAATCGGCCGCACTTCCACCGACGGATCCAACAGACCCGTGGGACGAATAATCTGCTCGGCCATATTCGTTTGTACCGACATTTCATACGGACCGGGCGTCGCCGAAATATAGACGATCTGATTGATCCGTTCGACAAACTCATCAAACATCAACGGTCGGTTGTCCGCCGCCGAAGGCAGACGAAAACCGTAGTCGATCAACGATAATTTACGGGAACGGTCACCGGCGTACATGCCGCGCAACTGCGGCACCGTGACATGCGATTCGTCGACCATGATTAAAAAATCATCGGGGAAATAATCCAGCAGCGTATACGGCGCTTCACCGGGCGCCCTGCCCGAGAGATGCCGCGAGTAATTTTCGATGCCCGAGCAGTATCCGATCTCCCGAATCATTTCCAAATCGTAACGGGTGCGCTGCTCCAAACGTTGCGCTTCCAATAATTTATTTTCCGATTGCAATACCGCCAATCGTTCATCCAGTTCCGCTTCGATGGAGTGCAACGCGCGCTCCATTTTCGCGCCGGTCGTGACGTAATGGCTCGCCGGATAAATCGCGACATGCGTACGCTCGGCGATCACTTCGCCCGTGAGCGTATCGATTTCCGTCAGGCGATCAATCTCATCACCGAACATCTCGATGCGGATGATCTGCTCCGACTCGCCGACCGGAAACACTTCAATCGTATCACCGCGCACGCGAAACGTGCCGCGGACCAAATTCATATCATTGCGTGTGTATTGAATATCCACCAACTTGCGCAGAATTTCCTCTTGCGGCTTCACCTGACCTTTACGCAGGGACACCACCATCTCCGTATAATCCTCCGGATCGCCCAAGCCGTAAATGCAGGAAACCGACGCGACAATAATCACGTCACGGCGCTCGAATAAACTCATCGTTGCCGAGTGACGCAACTTATCGATCTCATCATTGATCGACGCGTCTTTTTCAATATAAGTATCCGTTGACGGAATATAGGATTCCGGCTGGTAGTAATCGTAGTAACTGACAAAGTAAGCCACTTCATTATCGGGGAAAAACGCTTGAAATTCGCTCGCCAACTGCGCCGCGAGCGTTTTATTCGGCGCGATGATCAAGGTCGGTTTTTGCACCTCTTCAATCACTTTCGCCATCGTATACGTCTTGCCGGTACCGGTAGCTCCCAGCAGCACCTGCGCCCAATGACCGTCACGAATCCCCTGCGTCAAATCGGCGATCGCTTGCGGCTGATCGCCCATCGGCTGAAACGGAGCATGGACTTTGAACGGAACGGGTGTACCGCTGTATGTTCTTTTTAAATGCTTCATAGTACCCCCTGTGTATGCGTATTTGTCATATAATTATTATATCATATCTAAAAAATTCTATATTATTCCCTGATTATGCGCCACGCCTAATAAGCACGTCAGATAAATTATTCGCTGCCCCGTTTTGACACACAAAAAAAGTCTCGTGGTCACGAGACTTTCATTTTTATGGTGCGCCTAGCAGGAATCGAACCTGC
>NZ_CABSTC010000026.1:0-17788 GCF_902480485.1 uncultured Negativicoccus sp.
ATTTACCCAGCATTCGCACCAAACCGCCATAAATAACGGCCACATGAATGAGGCTTGCCAACGCCGCCACGCCGATTAATTTCAGCAACGGCAACAGGACCGCCGCGCCGCTTACCGCGACGACCGGCACGATCAGACCGAACACGCCGATCGGCGCAAGCCGCATGATCCACGCGGTGACTTTGTACATCACTTCGGCGAGACCGGTAAAGAAACGCTCCACGACCTGCGCTTTTTGGCCGACGGCGAGGATGCCGCAACCGAAGAGCAGCGCGAAGAAGATAATCTGCAGCATGTTGCCTTCCGCCAGCGCTTTGATCGGATTCGTCGGAATGATACCGAGCAGTACGGATGCGATCGAAGGCGCTTCTTTCACTTTCACGCTGAGTTCACCGGTCGGCAGCACGAAACCCGCGCCGACGCTTAACGCGTTGGCTAGCACCAGACCGAGCGTGACGGCAAAACCGGTCGTCAGCATGTAAAAGCCGAATGCTTTGCCGCCGATCGCGCCGAGGCGTTTGATGTCACCCAAGCCGCACACACCGACGATCAGCGAGGCGAATACGAGCGGAACGATAATCAATTTAATACAATTCAGGAACAATGTGCCGAGCGGTTTGATCCAAGCGGTCGCGATGGCGGGACTGCCCTGCAACATAAGCCCGACGATAACCCCCAAAATGAGCGCAATGAAAATGCGCGCCGATAAACCTAAGTTTTTCATGTCCTTCTCCCCCTTTTAACTGTTTTGTACAGGTATCATTATAAAAAGAAGGTACTCGAATAACAATAGCGTATGCTGAAAAATACTGTATACATAATTTAGAATGGGGCGAACAATCCGAAATGATATTCAGAGAATATTTTGGGAATAAATAATATTTCTCTTGTATTTATGGAATTTCGGGAAAAATGAATCAGAACAAAACGGAGATAAACCATCTTAATCATTCGTGCTTTGTATACAATATACTTTCTTGCGCGCGAGAAAAAATCTTGCGCGTGAGCGATAAAAGCGGTTCGTTTGGCGATGTGCGTGACGAGGGCGAATAAGCGTAAGAACTTCTCTTAGGATAGGTCCAAACGGTGTGAAAGCAGATATGAAGGATTACGCGGCTCATGTTTTCCGTCAGAGCGTGAGCGTTTTTATAGAGTATAAATGCGTTCCTGTCGGAAGTAAAAAAGGGCACAAAAAAAGAACGCGCTCGCGCGTTCTTTTTTATACGTTTACAGTACGTTGACGAGGTCAATCGTCTGTTCACGATCCGGACCGACGGAAATGATGCCGAGTTTTACGCCGGTGAGTTCAGAAATTTTCGCCAAATATTTCTTGCAGTTTTCCGGCAAGTCTTCGTACTTGCGTACGCCGGTGATATCTTCCTGCCAGCCGGGCATTTCCTCATAGACCGGCTCGAGCGTTTCGAGGCGGTTGAGGTCGGCGGGATACTGCGCAACTTCGTTACCGTTCGAATCGCGGTACGCCTTACCGATTTTAATCGTTTCGAGTTCGTCGAGGATATCCAAACGCGTGATCGCGAGGTAATCCAAGCTGTTCAGCATCGCGGCATAACGCACGCCGACCGCGTCGAGCCAGCCGCAGCGACGGGGGCGACCGGTGACGGTGCCGTATTCATGCGCGCGTTCGCGCAAATGATCGCCGGTGGCGTCGGTGAGTTCGGTTGGGAAGGGACCCGCGCCGACGCGCGTGCTGTACGCTTTCACCACGCCAAAAATATTTTCCATGCGGTGCGGACCGATGCCGGCGCCGATGCAAGCGCCGCCCGCGATCGGGTGCGAGCTCGTGACGAAGGGATAGGTGCCGTGGTCGAGGTCGAGCATGGTCGCCTGCGCGCCTTCAAAGAGCACGCTTTTGCCTTCGCCGATGTAATCATGCACGCTGTAGTTCGTGTCGCGCACGTAGGGGCGCAAACGGTCGGCATATCCGCAATATTCTTCAAACATCGTATCGAAATCAAATTCTTCGACATGGTAGAAATCACGGAACAGGCGGTTTTTCGATGCCAAATTCCAACGTAATTTTTCCGCGAACACATCGCGATCCATAAGATCGGCCATGCGGATGCCGATGCGGTTGACTTTATCGGCGTAGCAGGGGCCGATACCGTTTTTCGTCGTGCCGATTTTCTTCTCGCCTTTGAGCCGTTCTTCCGCTTCGTCAATGCGGTTATGGTACGGGAAAACCACGTGGGCGCGATCGGAAATTTCGAGCGCGGAAACGTCGATTCCTTTTTCAATAATCGAATCGAGTTCGGCGATCAGACCTTTCGGGTCGATGACGACACCGGTGCCGATGACGCATGCTTTGCCCGGGTACATAATGCCGCTCGGCAGCAGACGCAGCGCGAACGCCTGGCCGTCGACGACGACCGTGTGGCCGGCGTTGTTGCCGCCTTGCGAACGTACGACGACATCGGCGCGAGCCGCCAAGTAGTCGACGATTTTACCTTTTCCTTCGTCACCCCATTGAGTGCCGATGACCATTGCTGTAGTCATTAGGTTACATCCTTTCTCTTATAAGCCGAAGCGTGCGAAGACCTCGTCCACGTGCGTCAGCATGGCGTGCGGATCGAAACGGGCGCGAATTTCATCTTCACTTAAATAGCGACGGATATCTTCATCTTTCAACAAGTTTTCGAGGAAATCTTCCCCTTCCAGCCAACGTTTCATCGCGTTGCGCTGTACCCAGCGGTACGCGTCGTCACGCATCGCGCCTTTGTCGACAAGCGCCAAGAGCACGCGCTGGCTGTAGATGAGACCGCCGGTTTTGTTCAGGTTGGCGCGCATGGTGTCCGGATAAACGAGCAGTTTATCGACGACGCGCGTGAAAATCTGCAGCATGTAATCCAAGGTGATCGTCGCGTCGGCCAAGATGACGCGTTCGACTGAGGAGTGCGAGATGTCGCGTTCATGCCACAGCGCCACGTCTTCGAGCGCCGGAATACTGTAACCGCGCATGACGCGCGCAAGACCGCTGACGCGTTCGCAGGTAATCGGGTTACGTTTGTGCGGCATGGCCGACGAACCTTTTTGTTTCGGCGAGAAATATTCTTCCGCTTCACGAATATCCGTGCGTTGCAGGTTGCGGATTTCGGTGGCGAATTTATCCAGGGAGCTGGCGATGACGGCGAGCGTCGTGATGTAGGCCGCGTGGCGATCGCGCTGCAACACCTGCGTCGAAATCTTAGACGGCGTGAGGCCCAATTTTTCGCAAACGTATTTTTCTACGAAGGGATCGACGTTGGCGTAGGTTCCGACAGCGCCGGAAATTTTACCGACGGCGATTTCTTCGCGCGCCGTACGCAGACGACGCAGATTGCGTTCCGTCTCATCGTACCAAAGGAGCAATTTCAGACCGAATGTGGTCGGTTCCGCGTGAATGCCGTGCGTCCGGCCGACCATTTCCGTATATTTGAATTCCACGGCGCGGCGGCGCAATACTTCGTGGAACGCTTCCAGGTCTTTGATTAAAAGATCGGTCGCGTCGCAGAGCATGGAGCAGAGCGCGGTGTCCTTGACATCCGTAGAGGTGAGACCCATGTGGATGTATTTAGAATCTTCACCGACGAATTCACCGACGGCGGTTAAAAAGGAAATAATGTCATGGTTGATTTCCGCTTCGATTTCATGAATGCGTTCCACTTTGAAATCCGCTTTTTCACGAATCGTTTTCACGGCTTCTTTCGGAATGACGCCTAACTCCGCTTGCGCTTCACAAGCGTAAATTTCGACATCGAGCATGCGGCGGAATTCGTGTTCTTCCGTCCAAATTTTACCCATTTCGGGTTTCGTATAACGTTCAATCATGCGAATGGCCTCCTTTGGCTTCGGTTTCCCGACGGCGGATCTCGCGACCCACGATAACGCCGGCGACAGATGCCTGAATCAGACCGCGGGTGATACCGGCTCCGTCACCGGCGGCGAAAAAGTTGGGAATAGTCGTTTCCAATTGATCGGATAATTGCAGACGCGAGGAATAGAATTTCGCTTCCACGCCGTATAACAGCGTGTGGCGCGAATTCGCTCCGGGCGCGACGGCATCCAGTGCTTCAAACATTTCCATAATATCGACCAGATGACGATACGGCAGTACCAGCGAGAGATCGCCGGGCGTCGCCGACGGCATCGTCGGATGGACCAGACCGCGGCGAATCCGTTCGGGCGTCGAACGACGTCCGTCACGTAAATCGCCGAGGCGCTGCACGATCGGGCCGTCGCCCAAAAGATTGGCGAGACGAGCGATCGATTTACCGTACGCGATCGGCTCTTTGAACGGCTGCGTGAAACGTTTCGAAACGAGCAGCGCGAAGTTCGTGTTGGGACTCTTCTTGTGCGCGTAGCTGTGCCCGTTCACCGTCAGCAGGCCGCCGTTGTTTTCCGTGACGACAAAGCCGTTCGGATTCATGCAGAAAGTGCGTACCTGATCGTCAAATGAGCGCGAGAAGTAAAGCAACTTCGACTCGTAAACGATATCGGTAATATGTTGGAAGATTTCCGCGGGCGTTTCGACGCGCACGCCGATATCGACGGCGTTGCTCGAAAGTTCAAGACCGTAATGCTTAGCCTGCGTCACGAACCATTCCGAACCTTCACGACCCGGCGCGGCGACGAGGTACTTGGCGCCGATGTATTCGTCGCCGACCTTGACGCCTTGCACGCGCCCACCTTCGGACACGAGCTCGGTCACTTCCGTATCGCAACGGATATCGACTTTACCCGCGAGCGCTTCGCGCATGTTTTTCAGAATTTTAACATTGACGTCCGTGCCGAGATGGCGAATGCGCGCCGGGATCAGCGCGAGATCGGCGGCGGCCGCGCGCCGCTTCAGCTGCGCGATCGCTTCCGCGTGCTCATCGCCGTAGACTTTACGATCCGCTCCGCCGTATTGACTGTATACGGCATCGACATGGTCGATCTCTTTTTGCAGGGCGGCCTTGCTCATGAAGTCATCCAAGTTGCCGCCGTATTCCGTCGTCAGCGTCAACTTGCCGTCGGAAAACGCGCCGGCGCCGCCCCAGCCGCAAACGATATTGCGGCGGCGTTCTTCGAGCGGCGTCGCGCGATCCGCGTTTTGGGACGCGCGCATGGCGATGTCATGTCCTTTTTCCAGGATTAAGACTTTTTGTCCGGTATCGGCCAGCTCCAGCGCCGTGAAAATTCCGGCGGGTCCGGCGCCGATAATGACCACGTCGTAATCGGCCAAGGAAATCTTCCTTTCTTACTCATAAAAACAGCTCAAAAAAGTGCGGGGACTTTTTTGAGCTCTCTGTTATTTCCCTTTCACATAATACCAGCAGGAAGGTAGACTGTCAATAAATATCGAACAATTTACAAAAGAAATATAAAATCGTTCGCAATTCGGTAAACGGTTTGTATTTTTTGGATAAAACGGGACGTGCTTGCGGAAATAAAAAACCGGCTTGCGCCGGTTTAAATTAAAATACATGCAACAGCAAAGGAACGAGAAACGGCGCGATGAGAGCGGTGATGACGCCCATGAAGATCATCGCCACCGACGCCATGACGCCGGCCTTTTCATTTTCTTCGTACGCGCGCGCCGTGCCCGTGCCGTGCGCCGTAAAGCCGAAGAGCAGACCTTTCAGTAAGGGATTGTGAATATTCAAAAACCGAATGATGGAGACCGTCATCAACATGCCGATCACGCCTGTCAAAATAACGAACACCGCGGTGATCGTTTCATTGCCGCCGAGCATCACCGAGACGTTCATCGCCAGCGGCGTCGTGATCGAACGCGGCGCGAGACTCAGCACGTAGCTCTCATCCACGCCGAAGAGATGCACGATACCCATCGTCGTCGTGATCGCGGTGGCGGCCGCGACGATGCCGACAATTGAAAGCTCCGGCAGATATTTGCGGATCAAGTTTTGTTGCCGGTAAAGCGGTACGGCGAATGCCACCGTCGCCGGTCCCAACAACCACTGCAATACCGAACCGCCACCGCGGTATTCCTCATACGGCACGCCCGCAAAAAGCAGCAACGCGACAATCGCGATCGGACACAAGACGAGCGGCATGAACCAAAGCGAACCCGTGCGCAGGTACAACGCTTTGATCAGGTAGTACGCCGCGAGCGTCCCGCAGAGGGAAAGTAGAATCGCTATCATAACCGTTTCCATCCTTTCCGTCGCGCGCGCATTACCAGCACCGTGCACAGCGAAATGATCCACAGCACGATCAGAATGCTGATCGCCACCGCGCCGATCAGTTTTGAACCGAGTACGCCGAATAAATTGGTGTACTGCATGATGCCGACTGCCGGCGGAATAAAGAACAGCAGCAGATCGCGAATTAAAAGATCCGCGCCGTCTTCCACCCATTCCAGCCGCACGATTTTGTATTGGAGCGCGAGAAACAGCAGCGCCATGCCTAAGAGTGCGCCGGGCACCGGCAGGCCGATGGCGCGTACCGCTTGTTCACTCAAATAAAAAATGCCGCTCAAAAGGACGATTTGCCAAGCGGCCCTAAACCACCACATAAAATTCTCCTAAAATGGTAAATATATAGTAAAATAAGAACAGTGAGGCGCAAAGGCCTGTTAAGTCCAAAGAAAACAGTAGATTCATTCTACTCTCTTCGTCGGTAAAAGTAAAGGGGAAGCTCATGGAGCTGTTACATTTACAATACTTCAGCGAAGTCGCGCACTGGAAATCCTTCACGCGCGCCTCGCAAAGTCTGCACATCAGCCAGCCGTCGATTTCCAAAGCCATCCGCGCGTTGGAAGAACGTTGGGGCGTGCAACTTTTTCATCGCCAGGGCAAGACGATCGCGCTGACCGATGCGGGCGAAGTCATCTTGCCGAAAGTGGAGGAGTTTCTCGATCAATACTATCGGCTGGAAGCGGACATCGTTTCACCGGAGTTGCGTCGTCAGGGGAAAATCGTCCTCGGCGTCGCGCCGATGGTCGGCACGATTTATCTGCCGGAACTGCTGCGCGACTTTTCCGCCGCGTATCCTTATCTTGCCATCGAACTCGTCGAACGTCCGACGGCGATCGTGGAAGAACTGTTGGAGAGCGGCGCGGTGCATTGCGGCTTTTGCATTGTACCGACGATCAACGGTGATCATGAGACGCTGCTTTTGCCGCGCGAAGAAGTACATGCATTTCTGCACAAAGACCATCCGCTCGCGGCCAAAGACGCGCTTACCATTGAGGACCTCGCCACGACCAAACTCATTACGTTTACGAACGAAACCACCTTGTACCGCAGTATCATCCGCAATTTCCAGGCGCGTGAAATGCGTCCGCAAATCGCCATTCAGGCCTATGAATGGAGTTTGCTCGCGGCCTTCGCCGATGCGAATGTCGGCGTTACCTTATTGCCCGAACCGCTCGGGCGATTCGTGCCGCAACTGTATCCGAATCTCGTGGATCGACCGCTCGTCGACACCGACCTTGCCTGGCGCGCCGCGCTCGTTTGGCAGGATAAACGTTACGCCGGCACTGTCGTCGAACTCTTCGTCGAATTCTTCCGTATGCATCAGGGACTCGACACCGCCGCTTCCGCCGCGCACAAAAAATAATTCGCGCGGCAAAGATCATTGCGAAGTCATGACCGTATCGCGGTGAAGAACTGGCATTACGATTTGAAAAAACGAAAAGGCACGGCAAACAGACGTGCTTTTGTTGTATTAATATATAAAGAAATATCAAGAACACAAGCAAGAAAAAGCACTCCCTATTACGGGGAGTGTTTTTCATATGCGCACGCCTTCGTGACGCAATAAAAATAATTTCGTTTGTACGCCTTCCACATCGTGGTAGCCGCCGGGGCCGTTTTGCGCGACGACGCGGTGACAGGGAATGAAAAGCGGCAGGGGATTGCGACCGCAGGCGTTGGCGACGGCGCGGGCGGCGCCGGGACGACCGAGCGCTTGCGCGACGCGACCGTAGGTGACGGTTTCGCCGTAAGGAATTTCCTGCAGCGAACGCCAGACCGAGCGATCAAATTCCGTGCCGGCGAGATCAAAGGGCACGATGAAATGTTGCCGCGTGCCGGCGAGGTATTCGTCGATTTGCAAGAGCGCGGTATCGATCCAATTGGTGGCCTGTTCGATACCGAAACCGCAACCGGCAATACTAAATTGTTCGGCGGGAGCTTCCCAATGCGCGCGCGCGGCGAGCGCCGCGGCCGGCGTGAAAGCGATCAAACCATTTTCGGAGGCGCTGAGCGTGGCACGTCCCTGACCGTACGACCAGGTATACCGCGCGAGCGGCGTCGGTGTTGGCATAAAAACTCCTTATCAAAATACGATTTATGTACGAATACCAAAACTATGTTGGCGTATGCGCAGAAGATCAGAATAACGCGCCTTGCGACCAGCCGGCTTCGCCTAAAAAAGCGTGCGGGCCGAGGCCGAGTTCTCGGAACATGGCGAATGCGTCGGTGTGCCCTGTTTCTTGCAACGCGTGACGGACGATTTCACCGCAGATCAAGGCGTCTTCATCGGCGCGGTGATGATGAAAGGTCAGGCCGAGGAAATCACCGACACGATTGAGCGCGTACGACGGCAGATCGGGCCACACGCGCCGCGCGAGCGTGACGGTGTCGCCGTATTGAAAGGAAGGCAGCGTCAGTCCGTAGTAGGAAAGTGACGCGCGTAAAACTTCCGTGTCGAATTTCGCATTGTGCGCGACGCAAAATGTGCCGTCAAAATACGGCGCAAAGTCCTCCCAAATGGCGGGTAAGGTTGGCAGGTCCGCGACGTCGGCGGGACGAATCTGATGGATGCGGATATTGTCATCGTCAAATTTCATTTCCGGCGGCGGAAATAAATGCGCGACGGTTTCCTGCGCGCCGTCTTCGGTGAAACGCACGACGGCAAGCGAGCAGGCGCTGGCGGGCGACTGCGTCGCCGTCTCAAAATCAAAAGCGATAAATTCCATAACGACTCCTTTGTAATGAGGTCATTATACCATGACGCGGACGCAGGTGACACGCTCTTGGAGCTGTGCTAAAATGGTAAATAGAAAAAAATCGATAACAAAAGAAAGACTACGAACAGGAGTGAATCATCATTAATTTTCAACCGTTTGCCATCGAAGATAAACCGATTTTAGATCGATTTTTCAGTGAACATCATTACGAACAATCGGAATGCGCGTTCGGTACGCTTTTCATTTGGCAGGATGCGTTTCGCCTGGCGTGGGCGGTCGAAGACGATATTCTGTTTATTCGCGCGGGTCGGTACGGTCACGAGTTTTTATTGCCGCCGTTCGCGGGCGAAAATAATTCCTTTGTGGCGGGACTGCGCAAGGCCGAAGATTGGTTCGCGGAGCAGCATTTACCGTTCCTTTTGAAAGGCGTTTCACCGTGGGTCGTGGAGCGGATGAAGGAGCTGTGTCCGAGCTGCTATCGCTATGAACGCGACCGCGATAATTTTGAATACATTTATAAGACAAGCGATTTAATCAACCTGCCGGGCAAGTCGTTACGGCAAAAGAAAAACCACGTGAACGCGTTTCGGCGGGATTATGTGGGCTACGAGTATGTGGACCTCGGACCGGAGCATAAAGAAGAATGTTTGGCGGTGGCCGATGAATGGCTCGACGAACACCAGACGACGGAAGATATGGCGGCGGAACGGGTCGGCATCGAACGGGTGTTTGACAACTGGGACGCGCTCGGCGTGAAGGGTGGCGCGATTCGGATTTACGGCAAGATCATCGCGTTTTCGATCGGCGAGTATATCCACCCGAAGTTGGCGGTAGTTCACTTTGAAAAAGCAAATCCGAATGTGCGCGGCAGTTTCCAGATCATCAATCAGGAATTCGTCAGCCACGCCTGGGCGGATACCGAATTTATCAACCGCGAGGAAGATATGGGCATCGATGGTATGCGGCAGGCGAAAGAAAGCTACCATCCGGATCATTTCGCGGAAACATATGACGTATATTTGGCCGACGGCGTTTGCGGCAAGCCGTTGGCGCGGGAGCTCAGTGAATGATACGTACGGCGCAAGAGCGCGACCGCGCGGCGGTAGAGGCGCTCTGGGATTACCACTTTGAAAAACGCGAGGAACCGTTTTTTCCATTTTATTTTCGGGAATGCTACCGTCCCGAGGAAACGCTTTTATATACTACGGAGACGAGGCTTGCGGCGGCGTTACATTTGCGGCGTTATACGCTTTCGATCCGCGGCGCGTCCGTGCCGGTGACGTATATCGTGGGACTGGCGACGCATCCGGCGGCGCGCGGTCGCGGCTATGCCGGTGCGCTTTTACAGGCGGCGCTGGCGGAAGGTAATCGTCTCGGACGCTACGCCAATATTTTGATGCCGTCGGCGGCGGGTTTTTATATCCCGCGCGGCTGGTCGCTGTATTGCCACCAGTGGCGGCGGCGGAGCGCGTTTGAGTCGCGCGCGCAGGCGTACGCGCTGCCGGCGGGCGATATTCATTACGAATGGTTGGCGCGGGAAAGTTCCGTGCAACCTCTTGTTGATTTATATCGGGCGGCGATGGCGGGCGTTTCCGGCTGCGCCGAACGGGACGCGGAAACATTTGCACGACTGGTGCGCGGCCAGCTGGCGGAAGGATACGCGGTGGTCGCGTATGAAGGAGCGCAGTCGCTCGGCTATGTATTTTTCTCGCGCCAGGACGAAACGCTGTTGGTCGGAGAATGGATTTCGCCGACCGCGGCGGGCGATCGCGCGTTATATCAATTCATTCGTCAACAGGCGGGCGAGTTCAAAGACTGGGTGCGTTTCGCTCCGCTGGATGACGCTTCCTATCTGACGTGGCCGGACGGCGCGGAACATATTTATACGCAAAATGAAACGTTTCCGTTCATGATGATTCGCATCGCGGATGTGGCCAAGTTTTGGTCGCAAATTCCGGCGGCGGTTGCCGGCGCGTTAAATGTCGCGGTCACACTGCCCGAGGGCGCGACGGAAACATATCGCGTGACGGCGACGGACGGTCGCAGTCGCGTCGAACCGACCAAAGACGCGGCAGACGTGACGACGGATATCGGCACGCTCGGCGTCATGCTCATCGGACGGCTGACGGCCGGCGCCTTGGCGCGCGCGGGACGCCTGACGGGGGATGCGGAAGCGATCGCGTTGCTGGATCGATTATATCCGTCGCAGCGCGTGTATATTAATGAGTGGTATTGAGCGGCTGACAGTATGCCGTAGACGGGCTTTTATCGCCGCGGCATTTTAGGCGAACGGCAAGGACGAGGAGGACACAATGCGGGAAATTTATTTGGCGGGAGGATGCTTCTGGGGATTGCAAGAAGTGTTTTCACGTTTGCCGGGAGTCATCGCGACGGAAGTCGGCTACGCCAACAGCAAGCAGTCGGCGCCGAGCTATGAAGATGTGTGCACGGATGAAACCGGCGCGGCCGAAACGGTCAAGGTAACGTATGATCCGCAAAAGATCGCGTTGACGGACATTCTCGGCGTTTTCTTCACCGTCATTGATCCGTACAGTAAAAATCGTCAGGGCAATGACATCGGCAGTCAATATCGGACCGGCGTGTACTATACCGATCCCGCCGATGAGCCGATGCTGGAGCAATATTTTAACCGTTTGCAGCAGCGCGACCAAGAGGGCGCGATGACGATTCATGAAGAACCTGCTGTTCTCGGCGGTAAAAAAATACAGACGGAATTATTGCCGCTGGAAAATTTTTATACCGCGGAAGAGGAGCATCAAAACTATTTAAAGAAACATCCGCAGGGCTACTGCCATATTAATCTGGCGGCGCTTGAACGCGCCGGCGTGATTACTGCGGCCGAAACGAAGGAGTGACGTGGAGTTGAGCAATATGACCTATGCGTTGGCGGTTCATTTCGCCACCAAAGGCGAAGGACGCAAGGCGTTTTTGAAGACGGCGGAAGACGCGGCGAAAATGTATCAGGCGAGCATCATTCTGCAGCCGAACGGCGATGTGACGATGGCGGGAATCGCCGCCGATGAAGTCGCGCCGCTGTTGATCGCGACGGGCATGTCGCCGTACGCGGAATGGCCGCGAGATGTCGTCACCTGCGATATCGAGACGCCGTTGCCGTTGCGCGCGGTCGGCATGGAAGACGGCTGGGAAGTATTTCTCGGCGATAATGTCTTTGTCGGTTTCGTGAGCATGCCTGATGATGCCGTGCGGATTTTGGAACGCGCGGGCGCTTTCTACACGAATCAGGAAAAATTTGAAACGCTGCCGCATTTTGTGGAACGTATCGGGCTGGACGCGTTTCGTCGCGAAGTGCTCGGCGTCGAGCCGTTGACGGACGCTTCGGCCTTGCCGCCGGAATATACGTCGGGGGGCGATTTTTACAATCTCGCGTATGATCCCGCGCCACCGACCGACTGGGATGAACGCCCGGCGGCGCGGACGCTGCATCATGGCGATTTCGTGCGTCCGGATGACAATTTGATGCAAATTCTGACGGTGTATCCGGAGATGGGTCCGCTGTTTATGGAATACGGCATGCATTGCATCGGTTGCGTCATTTCCTACGACGAAAGTTTGTGGGAAGCGTGCCAGGTGCACGGCCTCGATATTTTTGAAATCATGGGCGAAATGAATGAATACCTGGCCGATAAACTCGGTAAGGAACTGATCACGGGAGATACGCCGCTGCAGGAATTGTTCACCATGTACCCGCAGACGGTGAGCGTACTGCAGGAATACGGCATTTCGTTGCCCGATGAAATGTCGACGACCTTGGGCGCGCTCGCGGCGGAGCACTCCGTCAGCGAAGCCGATCTTTTGGCGCAAATTCATCGTAAATTGCGCAAGGAGGTCTGATGGAAACCAATCGAGCAGCGCTTATTTTCGCGCAGGCGGCCGCGAGTGACGGCCGTTTTCTGCGCTTGCACGAGGCGGCGCGACGCGTTTTCGGACAGGAAGCGGATCGGCGGTACGCGGAGGTCGTTTTGCAATACGGCAAACCGCAGACGCCGGACTACCGTTTGAAAGATCTGTTACCCGCCGATACGGACGACCTGACGCCGTTGGCGACAGTGGCGCGCACGGCGCTCACGCGCGAGGCGGCATATATCGCCGCGCTTTATGATTTCGAGGTGGCGCCGGCATCGGAACTGACCGCCGGTATTTGGACGCGCGACGGCCAGTGGCAAGGCATGGAAGCGCGACGTTCGGCGCTGTCGGTGGATACGGCGTTGCAAGCGGCACAGACGTTGACGCAAAGTCTGTGGGGGATCCCGACGTGGCCGCAGGAAGTCAACGTATTGGCGGCCAGTGACGAGCTTTTTGCCTGGGAAATGCCGTTGCCTTTTTTGCAGGATATTTGGCAGGCTATCGAACTCGCGCAGGAAGAATGGTTGACGCTTTGGGCGCTGTGGTTGCGCGCGTACGTACACGCGCTCACGCCCGTGTGCCATTTCGTCGCGGATGAGACGACGTCGCCGCAACGCTTCATCATCACAAAAGTAAAATAAGACAATAAAAAACACTCCGTACGGAGTGTTTTTTTGCGCTTAAAATTCGTACACCACATTGCCCAACACATGACCGATCGGTACCGGTCCGATGTAACGGCTGTCACTGGAGTGGTTGCGGTTGTCGCCCATGACGAATACCGTGCCCTCGGGAACGATAAACTCACCGTCTAAGTTAAATTTCATCGGTTCGTTGATGTACGGTTCGTTCAGCGCGCGGCCGTTTCGGTAAACATGCCCGTCGCGGAAACCGAGACGATCCCCCGGATGACCGATAACGCGTTTAACCCAAATGTAGTTCGCCGCGTACGAGGAATCCACAAGCGACATGTAGTTGTACGCAGGCTCCGCGAAATCGTCGCCCCAATCGCGCGGCCGTTGCGTGCGGCTGTCGATGATGACAATTTGTCCGTAGTCGGGCAATTCCCGCAGCACGTGGCTGATTTTGGAAACCAATAAATACTGACCGTTATGCAGCGTCGGCACCATCGATTCGCCGGCGACGCGGGTCGGCACAAAAATAAAAATGTGAATCAGCATGGCCAACGCCAATGCCACAATGATTGAATAAACCCAATCCCATACTTCTTTCCAAAAATGATTCATACAGTCCTCCTCGCAGTTCATTCATTTATTTATTGTAGCAATTGACCCCAAAACTGGCAAGAATAAAAGCGCGGTCATGAAAATTTATCAGGTTACACTAATCATTCACAAAACGCAAATAGTATACAACATATATTCATTTCGTATATACGGTATTTTTCAAGTTTTTTTGTGATAGTATAGAAAACGTAATGTTTTTAGCAAAAGAAAGAGGAGAATAAATGGAGCTGTTTCGCAAAAAGTCGTTGGGAATGTTTCAACATAATTTAGCGCAGAGTTCGCTGAAAAAAGGTTTGAACGCGATCGACATCACCTTGCTCGGTTTGGGCATCATTATCGGCACGGGCATCTTCGTGCTGACGGGTGTGGTCGCGGCGGACTATGCCGGTCCGGGCATCATGCTTTCCTTTATTTTGGCGGGGATCACCTGCGCGTTCGTCGCACTCGCGTATTCGGAACTGGCAGCGGCCTTGCCGGTGGCGGGCTCGGGCTATACGTACACGTACAGCACGCTCGGTGAAATCGTCGCGTGGCTCGTCGGCTGGGGACTGATTTTGGAATATTCCGTCGGTTCGGCGACAGTCGCGGTCGGTTGGAGCGCGTACCTGGCTGGCTTGTTGAAATCGACCGGTTTTCATTTGCCGCAGGCGCTGACGGCGGGACCGATGGGAGGCGGGCTGATCAATTTGCCGGCGATGATCATTGTCGGGATCATCACCTTGCTTTTGATTCGAGGCACGAAAGAATCCGCGCGCGTCAATAAAATTCTCGTCTTCATCAAAGTCGCGGCGATTTTTATTTTCCTTTTCCTCGCGGCGCCGAGTGTGGAACCCGCTAACTGGATACCGGTATTGCCTTTTGGTTGGCACGGCGTCTCAGCGGGCACGGCGGTTATTTTCTTCTCGTACATCGGCTTTGACTGCATCGCTACCGCGGCGGAAGAAACGAATAATCCGAATCGCGACATGCCGATCGGCATCATCGCGTCGCTCTTGATCTGCACCTTGCTTTACATCGCGGTCAGCGCCGTCTTGACCGGCGTCGTTCCTTACAGTGCTTTGAATAACGCGGAACCGGTCGCCTACGTCTTGCGCCATCTCGGCTACTCGTTCGGCTCGGCGCTGGTCGGTACCGGCGCGCTTTGCGGCCTTTCGACCGTCATTTTGGTTTTCCTTTTTGCGCAAAGCCGTGTTTTCTTCGCCATGAGCCGTGACGGCCTGTTGCCGAAATCGTTCTCCAAAGTAAACGCCAAAACCGGCACGCCGGTGGAAGTCACGTTGATCGTCGGCACGCTCGTTGCCATCATGGCGGGGCTTACCCCGATTCATGTCATCGCGGAAATGACGAGCGCGGGCACGCTCTTCGCGTTTCTTTGCTCGTTGCTCGGCGTCATGATTTTGCGGAAACAGCATCCGGAGTTGCCGCGCCCGTTCCGCTGTCCGGCGCTTTACCCGATGGCCACATTGGGGATCGTCTTCTGCGGCTATATTTTCAGCAATCTTTCCGTGCATACGTTCATGATGTTCGGCGGCTGGCTTTTTGTCGGACTGTTGATTTATTTATTCTACGGGCATGCGCACAGCGTACTCTCCGTCGGCAGTGACGCTCATCGGCGCTACCGCGCGCAGGTGGAAGATTCCGAAACATTTGGCGCCGGCACGACCGCCGCGTCCGAATCGTAAACTCGCTTTCCCGTACATACGAAAAGCCCCTCGCGCAGAGGGGCTTTTTCATATGGCGCATGATGAAAAAAGAAAATGCGGAGGTAAATGGTTCTTTTAGTATATCGAAACGCTTGAATATTAAAGATGAGCATGGTATAATCAATTCATATCATATAGATAAAATTCGAAATGAAGACGAGCACGTAGAGAGGATGGTATTGATGAAAGCAAAATTGCAAAAGAAATACGATCTTTATATTGGCGGTGAATGGGTTGCGGCCGGTGATAAAGAACTGATTGCCGTACACAGCCCGATTGACGGCAAAGAACTGGCGAAAATCGCGGAAGCCACCGAAGCCGATGTGGAAAAAGCGGTAGTGGCGGCGCAAGAAGCATTTGAAAGCTGGAAAAAAACCACGCCGCAGGAACGTCAGCAAGTGCTGACGGCGATCGCGGATCTGATCGATGCCAATAAAGAACATTTGGCGACGGTGGAAACGCTTGACAACGGTAAACCGATTCGTGAAACGATGGCGGCCGATGTTCCGTTCGCGGCGGATCACTTCCGTTACTTCGGCGGTCTTCTGCGCGGTCGGGAAGGCTCGGCGACAATGCTTGACGAAAACACGCTCAGCCTCATCCTTCGCGAACCGATCGGCGTCGTTGGTCAGATTATTCCGTGGAACTTCCCGTTCCTGATGGCGGCGTGGAAATTGGCGCCGGCATTGGCGGCGGGCTGCACGGTCGTATTAAAACCGTCGAGCCACACCTCGCTTTCCATCTTGGAATTGGCGCGCTTGATTGATGAAGCGGGCATTTTGCCGAAAGGCGTTCTGAACATCATCACCGGCAGCGGCTCCAAAGCGGGCGAATACATGCTGCAAAATAAAGGCTTCAGTAAATTGGCGTTCACCGGTTCGACCGCTGTCGGCCAGGGCGTATACGAAGCGGCCTGCTCACACATGATTCCGGCCACTTTGGAACTCGGCGGCAAATCGGCCAACATTTTCTTTGAGGATATGGACTGGGACGTTGCCATGGACGGCGCGCAACTCGGCATCCTCTTCAACCAGGGTCAGGTCTGCTGCGCGGGCTCGCGTATTTTCGTTCAGGAATCGATCTACGATGAATTCGTGGAACGTCTGGCGAAACTCTTCAAGAAAGTCAAAGTCGGCAACCCGCTCGATGCGGATACGCAAATGGGCGCCTTGATTTATGAAGATCAGCTCAAGAAAGTGCTCAAATATGTGGAAATCGGTAAAGAAGAAGGAGCGCGCCTTGTGGCCGGCGGTAAACGCATTACCAAAGACGGCCTCGACAAAGGTTTCTTCATCGAACCGACAATCTTTGCGGATGTGACCAACGACATGAAGATCGCGCAGGAAGAAATCTTCGGACCGGTCGTTGTTGTACAGAAATTTAAAGATGAAGAAGAAGTCATCCGCTTGGCCAACGACAGCATTTACGGCCTCGGCGGCGGCGTCTTCACCACCAATATCAACAAAGCCATCCGTGTGGCGCGCGGCATTGAAACCGGCCGCATGTGGGTCAACACCTACAACCAGATTCCGGCGGGCGCACCGTTCGGCGGTTACAAGCAGTCCGGTATCGGTCGTGAAACCCATGCCATGATCTTGGATCACTACACCCAGGTGAAGAGCATCCTGATCAACCTCAACGAAGAACCGAGCGGCATGTACCAAACGAAATAATTCGTGCGCATACCCGCACAGTCAAAGGAGCGCTACGGCGCTCCTTTTTGGTTGCGCGGCAACAACTTGCAAACGGTTACAATTACGCATATAAGGATATATAAATAAAGAAGCATACGAACGCGACATTACGTCGTAAAAAATGGAAAAAGCAATTGGCAAGTTCATTTTCGTGTGCTACAATAAATTTCGCTTGTGTACTACCAACCCGATGTAGACGCTCTGTCAACGAGCGGCTAAAAAATGATCAAGAACGAAAATAAATTCTTGACAGTCGGGGTCGGGACATGATAGTATAAATGAAGTCGCACGAAGCGACACGGTTCTTTGAAAACTGAACAATGCAATGAATTAACGCCAATGTGC
>NZ_CABSTC010000027.1:0-17596 GCF_902480485.1 uncultured Negativicoccus sp.
CGGAAAATCGACTTTAATGCACGCCATTATGGGAAATCCCGCCTATACAGTTACCCAAGGGAAAATTTATTTTGAAGGAAAAGATATCACTGACTATAGCGTAGATGAACGCGCTAAAGCGGGAATTTTTCTTTCTTTCCAGTCGCCGCTTGCGGTACCCGGAATTACGGTAGAAAATTTTTTGCGTACGGCGAAAGTAACGGTCTCCGGTGAACCGCAACGATTATTTCCGTTCAAGCGCAAGCTCCACAAGGAAATGCGTTCCCTGGATATGGATATCGCCTATGCCGATCGTTACGTAAATGACGGATTTTCAGGTGGAGAACGCAAGAAAAGTGAAATCTTACAGATGAAGATGCTGGAACCGAAATTGGCTATTTTAGATGAAACAGACTCGGGACTCGATGTGGATGCTGTCCGTATTGTCTCCCAGGCAATTGCCGACTACCATAGCCCTGAACACGCATTTATCATCATCACACATCACAATCAATTGTTAAAATACATCAGCCCCGATAAAGTACATGTAATGATGAACGGAAATTTCGTAACCGAAGGCGATGCGTCTCTCATCGATACGATTGAAGCGCAGGGGTTTGATCATTTGCGAAACAGGTGACATGATGGCTGAAGAAAAACGCAAAAAAACATATGTTGCCGACATGGAACGCGGCGTTTACGACGTACGCGACAGTTTTTCGTATGACTATAAGACGGATTCGGGATTAACGCCGGACATCGTACGTGAAATTTCCGCCCAAAAAGATGAGCCGCAATGGATGCTTGATTTTCGTCTGCGCTCGCTTGCGATTTATCAACAGATGGATGTACCACCGTGGGCGCCGGATATTTCCGGCTTGAATATGGAAGAAATTGTGACATATGTGCGTCCCCGTACAGATATGAAAGCAAGCTGGGATGACGTGCCGCAGGATATCAAAGAAACGTTTGATCGTTTGGGTATTCCGCGTGCGGAGCAAACTTCGCTTGCCGGTGTTGGGGCGCAATATGACTCTGAGGTGGTGTACCACAATATCCAGGAAGATCTGGTGAAACAGGGCGTCATTTATACGGATTTTGAGACGGCACTCAAAGAACATGAAGATATCGTGCGCCGTCATTTTATGACGCTGGTGCCGCCGAACGATCACAAATTTGCCGCTTTGCATGGCGCAGTATGGTCAGGCGGATCATATGTTTTTGTGCCGGCAGGAGTTGATGTCAAGATTCCCTTACAGAGTTACTTCCGTTTGAATGCGCCGGGAGCCGGGCAGTTTGAACATACGCTGATTATTTTGGAACCGGGGGCGAAGTGCCATTTTATTGAGGGCTGTTCAGCGCCTCGCTACAATGTGGCGAATTTGCATGCCGGGTGTGTCGAATTATTTGTTGCTGACGGTGCGGAATTACGCTATTCGACGATTGAAAATTGGTCGAAGAATATGTACAACCTCAATACAAAACGTGCGTTGATCGGCAAGGACGCACGTATGGAATGGGTTAGCGGATCGTTCGGTTCGCATGTTTCCATGCTGTATCCGATGACGATTTTAAAAGGAGACAACTCCGTCTGCGAATTTACCGGCATTACATTTGCGGGGGAAGGACAGACATTAGACACAGGTTCGAAGGTCGTTCATTTAGGAAAAAATACAACTTCAAACATCAATAGCAAATCGATATCTAAGAGTGGCGGTGCAGCGATTTATCGCGGCCTTTTGCGGATCGGACCGAAGGCTAAAGGGGCTAAATCTTCTGTCAGCTGCGAGTCGCTGATGCTGGATGACCAGTCACGTTCCGATACGGTACCGGATATCTCTATTGAAAACGACGATGTTGATTTGGGACACGAGGCTAAGATTGGACGCATCAGCGATGAAGCTATTTATTATCTGATGAGTCGGGGCCTTTCGGAGGACGAGGCGAAAGCCATGCTGGTACGCGGCTTTGCCGAGCCGATTTCTAAAGAATTGCCGTTGGAATATGCAGTGGAAATGAATAATTTGATACGTTTGGAATTCGAAGGTTCCATCGGGTAGGAGGAAAAATGAAAAAACAATTTAACTTACTGCCGATGACAACCTATCGCTGGACGAAAGCCAATTATACGGAATTGGATGTGGCGGCTCATGTAGACGCCTCACAACTTACGGCAGTGTGGTCGCAGCCAGAACAAGTCGAATGCGTTACAGGAATAACGACGGCATCTCTTGCGTTTTTACGACCGCAATTTCGCGGTGCGGATCCTGAAACGTTTGCGGAAACGATGAGTGACGCAGCGCAGCAATTCAAAATTGTCGTACCGGAGGACACCAAGCAACAACTTCGTTTGAACCTTACATTCACGGAAACACAAAATCACTGGTTGGGTGCAGTTGTCATCGACGTGCGGGCAAATGCCGAATTAGCGTTGGAGATTGCCATTGACAATGAAAGCAAAAATGACGGACGATTGAACTATGCCATTTTAAGTTCTGTCGGTGACAATGCCGTATTAAAAATTACTAAGGTTCATACAGGCGTGCCTCTGACGACTGCGATTGAGCATCGTTACACTCGGCTTAATACCGCATCGCAAGCGGCATTTATCGGTGCCGAATTCGGTGCGGAGCGCATTATCTATCACAGCGATGCGGATTTGTTAGGTGAGGCTTCGACGCTTTCCGAAGAAGGCGTTTATGTAGCCAACGAAAAGCAGCATCTTGACTTGTATTACGATCGTAACCATTTCGGGAAGAAAACCGAATCTCATTTAGCGACTTATGGAGCCTTACGAGATGCGGCAAAAAAAGTTTTTCGCGGCTGTATTGACTTCAAGCACGGATCATCGGGAGCGATTGGCAACGAGGAAGATTATGTCGTGCTTTTGAGTCCACAGGCGAAAAATATCTCTTTGCCCTTGCTTTTATGTACGGAAGATGATGTGCAGGGAAATCATGCCTCCAGTGCCGGTCAAATGGATAAAGAACGGTTATACTACTTAATGAGCCGAGGCTTTTCACAAGAAGAAGCGAAGCGTTTAGTGGTAGAAGCGATGCTGCGCCCTGTCATTGATAAAATTATTGCCGATGATTTGCGTGAAGCGGTACTTACCGCAGTAGAGACAAAGATGGAAGCGATATGATGGATCTGGAAAACATACGTAAGGATTTTCCTATTTTACAAACCAAAGTGGGAGAGGAGCCGCTGATTTATTTTGATAATGCGGCGACAACCCACCGGCCCCGGCAAGTCATGGAGGCGGTAGAGGAGTACGTATTCTCGCAGCATGGTAATCCACATCGCGGTGCACATCGTTTAGCGCAAACCGCATCTTTCGCATATGACGGTGCACGGGAAGTGGTGGCTCGTTTCATCAATGCCGCAAGTTCGGATGAGATTATTTTTACGCGTAATGCGACGGAAAGCCTGAATCTCATCGCCCGCAGTTATGGTGAGACGCATCTCAAGGATGGCGATAAAATCGTCATTACGATCGCCGAACACCATGCCAACTTGGTTACATGGCAGCGAGTTGCACGTGTGACCGGAGCGACACTGGAATATATTTATTTAACGGAAGACGGACATTTTGATCCGTCCGACTTTGCAAAAATTGATAAAACGACAAAAATTGTTGCGTTCGGTCATGCAAGCAATGTGTTGGGCATGCATGTGCCAGTGCAAGAGATGATTCAGCGTGCGCATGCCGTCGGAGCGGTTGTGGTTTTAGACGGAGCACAGGCGGCGCCCCATTTTGCAGTCGATGTGCAGGCTCTGAATTGTGATTTCTATGTGCTTTCCGGCCATAAGATGCTCGCTTCGCAGGGGATCGGTGTATTGTACGGAAAACGAGCGCTGCTTGATGATATGGAACCATTTAATTTGGGTGGCGATATGATTGAATACGTGCAAGAGCAGACCACTACATTCAATACTTTGCCCTTTAAATTTGAAGCCGGCACACAAAATGTGGAAGGTGCGGTATCCCTGGCTGCTGCCATAAAGTATTTGGAAGCGATCGGTTGGGATGCGATTGTTGCGCATGAGAAAAAGCTGACGGAAATGGCTCTTACGGGTCTTTCCGAGATGCCGTTTGTAAAGATTATCGGCACGACAAATCCCGCGGAAAAGCACGGCGTAATTACATTTTTAGTTGACGGTGTGCATCCGCATGATGTGGCGACAATTTTGGATCATTACGGGATTGCGGTTCGTTCAGGGCATCATTGTGCGCAGCCGCTAGGCGCGTATTTGCATGCACCGGCGACGAATCGAGCAAGCTTCTATATTTATAATACGGAAGCGGAAGTGGCACGATTTTTAGAAGTATTGCCATTGGTACGTAAACAAATGGGATTTAAATAGGAAGAAGGAACTATGAATCTCCAGCAATTGTACACAGACTTAATTCTGGAACATAACCAGGACCCGCGCAATCATCGCCCGTTAACGAATGCAACGGTAACGGAGCATGGTCATAATCCGAACTGCGGTGATGACTTAACCATGAACGCGATCATTACCGATGGAATTGTTGAAGATATTGCGTATGAGGGCCAGGGCTGCGCGATCAGTCAGGCATCTGCCTCCATGCTTTGTGATGTAGTGCGCGGGAAGTCGGTTAAAGAAGCAAAAGCATGTATTGAGCGGTTCATTCGTTTGATCCAACGGGAAGAGTTGAATGAAGAAGAGCGGGAGTCGCTGGAAGAGGCGATTGTGTTGGAAAATGTTTCGCAGTTACCGGCGCGTGTAAAATGTGCGGTACTCGCTTGGCATACGTTGGATGAAGCAATGAAAAAAATCGAAGCATAAAAAAAGAGCCGATCGGCTCTTTTTATTTTTTCAAAAGTTTTTTTCGTTTTGCCAGATACCGGTCAGAATATCGCGGTTCTCCTTGCGCTTCACGATATTTTCCAAACGGATATGGACCGGCGGCAAGGATCGGCGGTGCCTGTACACGTTTGGCAATGCTTAAGCCGCGGTAGAGTGTCCACCAGCGCTCCAGGTCGGCGACGAACGCATCCGCGTCGGCAAAAAGCGTTTCGACTTCTACGGTGGCGCCCAGACGTTTCGTTAATGTGTGCTCTTCATAGCATTCAAGAATTTCTGCAAGCGAAAGCGGCGTATCTTGTATCCAACTGGCAAAGAGATAGTCATGGTAAGGATAAATCAGCGGATCGCCAAATCCTTTTGTGACATCCTGCGCAGAAGAAAGCTCTGCACTGGGGGGGACCGTAAAGACTTCTCGCGGAATGATACCTCCACCCATAAAGTCATCCAAATCTTTGGCCAATTCATATACTTCATGTTTCCAAAGGTCGGCGGTAGCCGCTAACGCACCGGCTATATCACCGTACATTGTGCCGTAACCGACGGTGGTTTCCGTTTTATTGGCATTGCATGTGAAGATGGCCCCGCGAGCGGAAGCAATCGTAGCTAATACACGGGAAGTGCGATCGCGCGCTTGCAAATTTTCATACGGCAAGCCGTCGAGTGAAAGCGAAACTCCTGTCGCTTTTGCAATCGTTTCCAGCTGTGTGCGTGTCGCTTCAACGGATTCTTTAATCGGCACGGTAAGCAACGAAATGCCGGAATTTTTGGCAAGTTGTTTCGCAATCGAGCGGGTCACAGAAGAGGTGTAGGAGGAAGGCATAGTAACGCCCAATATATGGTCTTTTTCCACGACGCTTTGGTAGAGGAGGGCGTTGACCGTGGAGTCAATGCCGCCGGAAAGGCCGATGACCACATCACGCAAAGAGAGTGTCTGTAAAATGGTTTGCAACTGCCAGCGCAGGAGATCCATTTGTTTCCATGCATATGTGGTCGGTGCACTCGTGCGCCAACCATTCGCCGTCAAAGTAATTGTATAGATTCCTTGCTGCCAGCCACCGTGGCATGTTTCGCCGCAATGTAAAAAGCCTGTATGCGGTTCGAAATATCCGCCGCAATCCGCAACCGTCAATGCATCTATACGTATGCTGTTATGATATGCGGGCGCGGATAGCGTTGCAGGCTGACTAAAAAGATCGATCACCGGTAAATCGTTTGGAAACGGGTCATTTTCGTCAGCACGAATATACACCGTTTGGCGTTCGCACGAGATGGTTGCGAAGTCGAGCTCTGTTGCCTTGCCGTTTTCAAAATACAACGGCCGGTGTTTGCGTTGACCGTGTAGCCATTGGTCCTGACTACCGATTAATGGCACCGAAAAAAATGTGGCAAGTTCGCAAAGTGCCGCGTCAAGTTTCGATTGAAAATCCGTGTCACGCAACAAGGTGTCCGAGACAAATCCTGTGAGGCTGTTTTGCGCCATTACAATCAGATCCGGTTCCCGTGACATAATTTCATCATGATGCGATCGAAACCATTGCAGATTATTATCTATTCTTCCTGTTTGCAAGGGTGAGGTACAAGCGACAATATTCATAATTTCCTCCTGCTTTATTATACCCAACCATTGTTGATCGTCAAAGGCGCAACGCTGGACGCTGTCGAAAGACTAATATATAATAAATAAAGATAAGAACGTTATCATAATTCGCAATTATTCAGACAGGAAAGGAATGATATCCTATTCGCTCTACGGCATATACTCTGACGGCAGACCATGAGAAACAGCTTCTGGTCGCAAGAAACGCGTGGATTTTACCCAAAATTGCAGCACATTACGATGCGCAGTTGGTAGATCGTGGCGGCATTATTCGGTTGATCGGCGAGCCGGATTCGTTGGCATCCGCACAGCGCGTTATCGAAGATGTTTTGACTACGTTGTCATCGGGAAACACCATTTCGGAAAGGCAATTGGAAACAGTGCTGCAGATGATTGACCAGGGGGAAGAGCATAAACTGCGCGACTTGCATGATGATACTGTAATGGTGACACGCGGCGGTAAAATTATTCGCCCGCGTACGGCCGGACAAAAAGCGTATGTGGATGCCATTCGCAACAACACGATTACATTCGGCATCGGTCCGGCGGGTACCGGCAAAACTTATCTTGCCGTTGCCTTAGCGGTATTTTATTTTCGCAACCATAATGTCAATCGAATCATTTTAACGCGTCCGGCAGTAGAAGCGGGTGAAAGTCTCGGCTTTTTGCCGGGGGACATGAATGAAAAAGTGGATCCCTATCTGCGCCCTCTATATGATGCCTTGGGGGATTTATTCGGTGGAGATGTATATATGCAGTTGCAAACCAAAGGAGCGATTGAAGTGGCTCCCTTGGCATACATGCGCGGTCGTACACTGGAAGATTGCTTCGTAATCTTAGATGAAGCACAAAATACGACACCGGAACAAATGAAAATGTTTTTAACGCGTTTGGGCAATCATTCCAAAATGGTCATTAACGGTGACGTGACACAGATCGATTTGCCGTCTCGACAAAAAAGCGGTCTGGAGCAGGCAGTGTCAATCGTCGAGAATTTGCGCGGGATTGCGCGTGTGGATTTTACTGCCGCCGATGTTGTTCGCAACGATTTGGTGGCACGAATTATTGATGCGTATGCCAAACAGGGGGATGTCAAATAATTGAAAGTCATCATTAATTTTTTAAATGAAGAATTGGCACGGAAATACTCGGAATGGCCGAAGATTATCGAAACCACATTGAGTAAAGGAGCCGAATGTCAGGAGATCCCACCGGAAGCGGAACTCGGCGTGACGTTGGGTGATGATGAGTATCTGCAGATGTTAAATCGCGAATATCGAAACATTGATCGGCCCACCGACGTGCTTTCGTTTGCCTTGAATGAAGGAGAAGAAGATTCGTCTGACGAAGAAATGTTATTGGGGGACATCGTCATTTCCGTCGATCGGGTTTTATCACAGGCACAGGAATATGGGCATAGCGAAACCAGAGAGTTGGCGTACTTGGCGATTCACGGTCTGATGCATATTATGGGCTATGACCACGAGAAACCGGAAGATAAAAAAGAAATGCGGGTCGCAGAAGAGGAAGTTTTGCGTGCGCTCGGTATTACGCGGGAGGATATTCATGACGTGTGATCAGGACCTTTTGCAGGCGGCAAAAGAGGCGGCAGAGAACGCTTATGCGCCGTATTCGCACTTCCCCGTCGGCGCTGCACTGCTGACGAAAACCGGTGCGGTTTTTACCGGCTGTAACGTCGAAAACAGTTCTTACGGATTGACGCAATGCGCCGAGCGTAATGCGATTATGGCTGCCGTTTCGCAGGGCGAGCGGACATTCGTTACGCTGGCGCTTTTTAGTCCGCAGAAACAGGATCTAATGCCGTGCGGTGCCTGCCGGCAGGTAATGGCGGAATTCGGCATTCCACGCCTCATCACGGGAACATCACAGGCGTTTAAAGAGTTTGCTTTAGAAGATTTGTTACCGTATGCTTTTGGAAAGGAACAATTGGAATGAGTGACGTATTTCGCTCCGGTTTTATCGCTTTAATCGGACGGCCCAATGTCGGGAAATCCACTTTGCTCAACCGTATTTTGCAGCAAAAGATTTCTATCGTTTCGGATAAAGCGCAGACTACACGCGATAAAATTATGGGGGTTTACACCCAACCTGATTTTCAAATGGTATTTGTCGATACACCGGGGATTCATAAACCGCGTCATAAATTAGGTGAAAAAATGCGTAAAGAGGCATTGGATGCACTGAATGAAGTGGATGCGGTTCTCTTTATGGTGGCGGCTGACGAGCGCTTCGGACCGGGGACGCAGTATATTTTAGATCGGTTGCAAACGCTTACGATTCCTGTGTATTTAGCGATCAACAAAATCGATCAGATTACGCCGGAAAAATTATTGCCTTTAATTGACGGCTATCGGCAAAAATTTAACTTTACTGAAATCGTGCCGATTTCGGCGCGTGACGGCTATCAAGTCGACACATTGTTAGATGTACTTCGTGATCATTTGCCTGAGGGACCGCAATATTATCCGGAAGATATGGTTACCGATCGACCGGAACGCAATATTATGGCGGAACTGATTCGAGAAAAAATTCTGCATATGACACGGGATGAGGTGCCTCATGCGATCGGTGTGGAAATGGAAGAAATCGCGCAAAGGAAAAACGGTAAATGGTATGTGCGTGCGGTTATTTATGTAGAACGCGACTCACAAAAACGGATCATTATCGGTAAAAACGGTGCGCTTTTGCGAGCTATCGGAGCAGAAAGCCGAGCAGATATTGAAAAATTAATGAACGGGTCGGTTTACTTGGATTTATGGGTAAAAGTAGCGCCGGATTGGCGTAATAAAGACCGCATGTTAAAAGAATTGGGGTATGAATAATAATATGCTCATTGCTCATCTCCTCACGCCTTGGGGAGCGTTTTGGTCGATATTGGCAGTTCTTTTTTTGATGATGGCAACTATTTTAGTCATTGCGAAATATTCTTTTATCCGTTTGCGTCGTGAATATGTGCAAGAACTTGCAGCGGAGGAAGAAGAGCCGAACTGGTCACGCATATCGAGTTTCTATGCTTCACCGAATCGGTATTTAGGGACTATTCAATGGGTTTTGCTGGTTGTGACACTGCTTTACTATTACAGCATTTATCAGTGTTGGATGCTGCTCACACCACCGACAATACAGTGGCTCTGGGGTGAGTGGATACTTTCTTTGGTTGTGCTTTTGGTTGCCGTCACGTTGTTTTGGATTGTCGCAGATTTGATTCCTAAAGCAGTAGCCTTGCAGAATGCATTGAAATGGCTGCCACGCACGGCAGGAATCGTGCGTATTTTACATCAAATATGTGCCCCGATTATATGGCTGGGCGAACGCTTAGCCACCATGTATTTGCATACGCATGATCTGACGCTGACAAATGAGGTGGAAATGCCGCGCACGGAAGCGGAAATCCGCCTGCTTTTTAACGAGGGACATTTGAGCGGCCAATTGGATGAGCGGGAAGGCGAACTGATCAAAAATGCGTTCACTTTTGTGGACCGTTTGGCTCGTGAGGTAATGATTCCACGTCCTGATATGTCGGTACTTTATTATGAAGACAGTTTGGAGACGATGCGGGAAGCGATTCGCACTTCACGCCACACACGATATCCTTTGTGTGATGGTGATAAAGATCATATTATCGGCCTTATCCACGTCAAAAACTTTATGGAGTTGTATATTACCGGTAAGCCGCAGTTAAAGCAGATTATCAGTGAAATTCTCATCATCCCGGAAGTTATGCCGATCTTTGATCTCTTGCAATTGATGCGTACCCGGCGTATTTATCTTGCGGCGGTGGTAGATGAATTTGGCGGGACCGTCGGATTGGTTGGGTTGGAGGACATTATCGAAGAACTGGTCGGTGATATTCAGGACGAACATGAACCCGAATCGTTGGCCGCGATTCTTGAGTTGGATGAAGATCACTTTGAATTTGACGGCAATGTTATTTTGGAAGATGTAGAAAAATTATTAGATGTTGATTTTGCGGAAGTGGAAGCGGATACGATCGGCGGGTATGTATTTGCCTTATTGGAACGTATTCCGCGCAACGGTGATCATATCGTTATTGACGGTTGGGATTTTTGCGTCACTAAAGTTAACGGTTTCCGCATTGTGCGCCTTTTGGTGACTCGCGTGCTCAACGAGGAGCCTGATGTTGATGACGAACACGAATAATTGGCAAAATTATGAAGGGTTTGTGTTGGCAGCACGGGATGCCGGTACCGCCGGCAAAAAACTTACTCTTTTGACCAAAGAAGTGGGCAGAATTTTTGTATTCGCACCACAAGCAAGACGCAAGGCCAATTATATCGGCTACTTGGTACCGGCTGCTTTTTTACGTTGTACCGTAGCAGCTGATACTGAAGGCTATCGGTTGTTGCAAGCCGACGGACGAGCACTGACGGATACGTGGCAATGGACGTATCCTATGTGGCAAGTTTATTATTTTCTGGTACACATGACTGAGGAGCTTTTCGCATCGGGACAAGCGGATGCACAGGTATATCATTTATGGGAGCAGTACCTGACGGCGCTTTCCCGTAAAGATTTGGCAATAGCAACTTTAATCGCTTCCTGGCAACTTTTAGGTATTGCCGGTTATGATCCGCAGACGGTTTTGCAGGAAAAGCAATTTCTGCCGCTTTCCGATACAGGTCGCCAAACGCTATTTGCCATTTTACATGCTACGTGGCAGGATGGACCGCAATTTTTTTCTCGGCAGGGATTAACGGAAGCGGCGGATGCATTATTATATTATTTGACGAATTATGTGGAGATCGCTACCCAATTTACGAATGTTTTCACATTTGCGCAAAAGAGCATTGACAATAAAATTTGAGTTTGCTATATTTTTAGTAATCAAGCGATGATAAAGAGTAGTACTTTGGCGATAGCGAGGCAAGGATAGTGGAAGCTTGCCACACAAAGGAAGGCGCTTTGGAGCTGCGGCAGGAAATCGTAAGATAGTAAAGGCCGCGATATCATTAAGTGGGTCAATGACCAATGAGGGTGGAACCGCGGGTATACTCGTCCCTGTAACAATTGTTACAGGGACTTTTTTATTTGCAAAGCAGAGGAGGAAATGATGACCTTCCAAGAAATGATTTTGACATTACAACGCTATTGGTCGGAAGCAGGTTGTTTGATTCAGCAGCCGTACGATGTGGAAAAAGGTGCCGGTACGATGAATCCTGCGACATTTTTGCGGGCATTGGGGCCGGAACCGTGGCACGTAGCGTATGTTGAGCCGTCACGGCGTCCGGCGGATGGTCGCTATGGCGATAATCCCAATCGACTGTATCAACATCACCAATTTCAGGTAATTATGAAGCCGTCTCCGGATCGGATCCAGGAAATGTACTTGGAAAGTTTGGAAAAACTCGGTATTCGCACAATCGAGCACGACATTCGCTTTGTCGAGGATAATTGGGAATCGCCGACATTAGGCGCATGGGGATTAGGCTGGGAAGTGTGGCTTGACGGTATGGAAATCACTCAGTTCACTTATTTCCAACAAGTGGGCAGCGTTGATATGAATCCGGTTGCCGTCGAAATTACTTACGGCTTGGAACGTCTTGCCATGTATATCCAAGGCAAGGAAAATGTGTATGATATCGTCTGGTCCGGCGATGTTACTTACGGCGATATTTTCCATCAAAATGAATATGAGCAGTCTGTCTACAATTTTGAGTTGGCAGATATTAACCTTTTGTTTGATTTATTCAATAAATATGAAGCGGAAGCAGTACGTATTATTGATGCCGGTAAAGTTTTGCCGGCGTATGATTACGTATTGAAATGTTCGCATGTTTTCAACCTTTTGGATGCGCGTGGCGCTATCAGTATCAGTGAACGTACTGCGTTTATCGGACGCGTGCGTAAACTGGCCAGACTCTGTGCGCATGCCTACCTGGTACAGCGTGAAGAACTGGGATATCCGTTGTTGAAAGGAGCGTCTCGGCATGAATAATACTTTATTGTTCGAAATCGGTACGGAAGAAATTCCGGCGAAATTTATGCCGCGTATTCTTGATGAATTGCGTACGCGGGCGGAAACAATGCTTGCCGATGCTCGCTTATCGTTTGCCTCGTTAAAAACGGTCGGAACGCCGCGACGTCTGGCACTCATTGTTGAGGATTTAGCAGATCGTCAGCCGGACATGGTCGAAGAAAATCGTGGGCCGTCGGTAGCCATCGCGTTTGATGAAAATCACAACCCGACCAAAGCTGCACAGGGATTTGCTCGCGGTCAAGGCATCGATCCTTCTGAACTGATCGAAAGAGACAACTACGTGTATGCGCATATCAAAAAAGAAGGTCAAACGGCGCAGATCATTTTGGCGAACTTGTTACCGGAATTGATTCAATCGCTACAATTTCCCAAGAGCATGAAGTGGGGGAACGAAAGTTTCCGTTTTGTACGTCCGATTCGTTGGCTTGTGGCACTTTTTAATGCAGAAGTGATTCCTTTTACACTCGCGGGCGTGGCCTCTGGAAATACCACTCGCGGGCATCGTTTCCTGGGGGAAGAAAATGTCGTAGTTCCCCAAGCAAGCGATTATGATCAGGTATTGCGCGAGCAGTATGTTATCGTCGATCCTGCCGAACGTCGTCAGATGATTACTCAAGGTTTGCAAAAGCTTGCTGAAGAGCAGCATGCGACTGTGGTGGAAGATGAAGATCTGTTAACGGAAATCGTGTTCCTCGTCGAATATCCGACACCGCTTTGCGGTCATTTTGAAGAGCGCTATTTGGAGCTGCCGGAAGCGGCAGTGGTTACACCGATGAAAGATCATCAACGCTATTTTCCGCTGCGTGATCGAGAAGGCCGACTCTTACCACTGTTTTTGACAGTACGTAACGGTTCCGATGAACATTTAGCTACTGTGCAGGCGGGTAATGAAAGAGTTTTGCGCGCTCGTTTGGCGGATGCAGAATTCTTCTTTAATGAGGACCGTAAAAAGAGTTTGGCTGCGCGATATGATGCATTGCAACGTATCGTTTATCAGGAAAATCTCGGGACCATGCAAGATAAAACAGAGCGCTTGCAAAAAATTACGCAAGTATTTGCTGAAGCGTATGAGCTGACACAGGAAGAAAAAGAATTGTTACAACGTGCGACACATCTCGCCAAAACCGATTTGGCGACAGCACTTGTCACGGAGTTCACGGAATTGCAAGGGGAAATCGGTAAAGAATACGCTCTGCTGGACGGTGAACCGAAAGAAGCGGCGCAAGCAATCTTTGAACAATACTTACCGCGATTTGCAGGCGACATCTTGCCCTCTACCAAGCTGGGTGAAGTGTTGAGCCTTGCCGATAAATTGGATAATATCGTCGCGACATTCAGCCAGGGACACGCACCGACCGGCTCACAGGATCCGTTTGCGTTGCGCCGGCAGGCGATTGGGATTGTGCAAATCGCCGTCCAAAGTAAAACTCACTGGTGTTTACGTAAAATGGTTGCTGCCGTTGCCAAAACACTCGGTGACGTGCCGGCAGATGTGCAGGAACAAGTGGTTGCTTTTATAATGCAACGACTGCAAACAATTTTGAGCGATGAGGGCTTGTCGTACGATCAAATCGATGCCGTTCTTGCAGGGGATGATACTGATATTTACAGTGTCTATGGCAAAGCGCACGCGTTGGCAGACACCGGATTTGTCAAAGATATGGAACTTCGCCAAGCGTTTCGCCGTGTCGTGAATTTGGCAAAAGAACCGCAGCAGGGAGAAGTTCAATCGGAACTTTTTGAAAATGATGAAGAGCGAAAATTGTATGCTGCGTATAAAGCGGTAGCCCCCAAAATTGAAGCCGCTTATGCGAAACAGGATTATGCTGTCGTGTATCGGGAATTACAATCGTTAGTTGCACCGATTAATGAATTTTTTGATCATGTCATTGTCATGGCGGATAGTGAAAGAGTTCGCCAAAATCGTTTACTGATTTTGCAAAATATTGCCGATTTGCTTACGACATGGTTCGATATTAAAAAATTAGTAGAATAGCTTGCTTTATTAAGGTTGATATGATACAATACCACTGTTATTTTGGATAGTCCTCTGTTCACCAGGTGGTGGGCAAGAATGTCCGGTAGGAGGAGAACGATATGAACATCATTCAACAATTGGAACAAGAACAGTTGCGCTCGGACATTCCGGAATTCCGTGCCGGCGATACGGTTCGCGTCCACGCCAAAGTCGTCGAAGGTAATCGTGAACGTATTCAGATTTTTGAAGGCGTTGTCTTGGCGCGCAAAAATGGCGGTGTCCGTGAAACTTTCACAGTACGCCGTATTGCGTCCGGCGTCGGTGTAGAACGTACATTCCTTGTACATTCCCCGCGTGTGGCCAAAATCGAAGTCAAAAACCGCGGCGTCGTACGTCGTGCAAAACTGTACTACCTGCGTCGTTTGACCGGTAAAGCGGCTCGTATTCGTGAACGTCGCTAAGAGTAAGTAAAAAGGACTGTATATACAGTCCTTTTTTTATATAATAAAATAAGAAGAGGCATTGTTGATTGTTTACTTATCATAGGATATGAATAAAGGAGGTGCATCATGCTTATCCAATGGTTTCCCGGGCACATGGCTAAAGCGCAACGTCTGATTAAAGAGCAGCTAAAAGCCATCGATGTCGTCGTGGAACTGAGAGATGCACGTGTGCCCGCTTCGAGTGAAAATCCGTTGCTGCGTGAACTGATCCAGGCAAAACCGCGGATTTTATTATTAAACAAAGCTGATTTAGCAGATCCCAAAATTTCTGCACAATGGCAACAATATTTTGCCAATCGGGGGATTACGACGTTACTCATAGACAGCACGTCTAAGTCCAGTCGTAAGCGACTGATTCAGGAAATTCGGCAAGCGGCGGCACCATTACTTGAGCGCTGGAAGCGTCGAGGTATTCGAGCGCGTTCCGTGCGTACGATGATTTTAGGGATTCCCAACGTCGGTAAATCGACGCTTATTAATACGCTGGCGAAAAGTTATATCGCGCATACGGCCAATCGCCCCGGTAAAACGCGCGGCCAACAGTGGGTAAAGTTGGCGGATGGCGTTGAATTGATGGATACACCGGGTGTGTTATGGCCGAAGTTTGAAGATCCTGTGGTGGGTCAAAAACTGGCCGCCACCGGCGCCATCACCGATGAAGTGTTTGATGCGGAAGATGTAGTCAGAAATCTGCTGGCTTATATCAATGAAAATTATCCGGGGACGCTTACGGAACGTTATGGAATTCAAACGGGATCGGGGACACCTGATGAATGGTTAACGGAAATCGCTAAAAAACGAGGCGCATTGCTACCCAAAGGTGAATATGACTACCATAAGGCACGCCAATTCGTTTTAGGGGATTTTCGCCAATTACGGCTGGGTAAAATCAGTTTAGAGACCCCGCCTGCCGAGGCAAGTCAAAATGGCTGAGGAGAAAAAAGAAACGATTGCCATGATCCGTTCACGTTTGGCAGAAGTACCCACTCCTGAAGAGTTATTGCGCTGGAGTTTGGATGGTCGCCTGGGCGTCCGGCAGGCTTTGCAGCAATACGCGCGTCGCCAGGACAAGGTGCGGCAGGAACACGAGCGTTTACGAGCTCTCTATCGATATGAGGAGCATTGGTATGCCCAGGGCAAACTGAATATTGCCGGCACCGATGAAGCGGGACGTGGACCGGTAGCCGGTCCGGTGACGGTGGCTGCAGTTATTTTGCCGCCACATGCCATGCTGGACGGACTCAACGATTCTAAAAAGCTTTCGGCAGTGACGCGGGAAAAATTGTTCAAAGAAATTACTGAAACTGCTATTGCCTATAAGATTTTGCATATTCCTGTCGAAGTCATTGATTCCGTCAACATTTATCAGGCGGTACTTGACGGTATGCAGGCGGCGACTATGTCATTACAACCGGCAGCACAAGTGTTGCTGGCGGATGCCATGCCGGTTACCTTACCGATACCGGTGCAGGCGATTATTCGGGGCGACTCGCAAAGCGCTTCCATTGCGGCGGCCTCTATTTTAGCGAAAGTCAGTCGTGACCATTTAATGGAAGAATTGGATATACAATATCCACAATACGGCTTTGCTACTCATAAAGGCTATCTTACGGAATATCATTTACATATGTTGAAAAAATACGGTCCCTCACCGGTTCATCGCAAAAGTTTTGAACCGATTAAAAGCATGATGAATGCATTCTAATGGATACGCAATACATTGAAAGAAGAGGTTTGCGTGAGTCGACATAATGATTTAGGGGCGGAAGGGGAAGCGCTTGCCGCCTCATATTTGGAAACGCAGGGGTACTGCATTCAAGCACGTAATTTTCGCAGCGGTAAAGGTGAAATCGATATCATCGCAAGCGACGGCGACACAATTGTGTTCGTCGAAGTTAAAACCCGATCTACCGCACGTTTCGGTCTGCCGCGCGAAGCCGTCACACCCTTTAAACAAAACATGTTACGCAAAACTGCGATGGCCTATTTAGTTCAACTGTCAAAAGAGATACCGTGCCGCTTTGACGTTGTGGAAATTCAAATACACGCCAACGGAACCTATCAACTAAATCAGCTGAAAAATGCGTTTTAGGAGGAGAATATGTTTGCACGAGTATTTGGAGCTACTACGTTCGGATTAAGCGGTCATTTGATTTTAGTCGAAGTGGATTTAGCTAACGGTTTGCCTGCATATGATATTGTCGGCTTGCCGACGCAGGCCGTCAGGGAATCCAAAGAAAGAGTGCGGCCTGCCCTGAAAAACTCCGGGCTGGAGTTTCCATTGCGTAAGATTACAGTGAATTTAGCTCCGGCCGATTTGAAAAAAGAAGGCGCAGGACTGGATTTGGCGATTGCGATAGGGATACTCGCAGCCGGTGGAACGTTGCAACGAGAGAGTTTGGAAGATGCGGTCGGTATCGGCGAACTGGCATTGGACGGAACGGTGCGCCCCGTTAACGGTGTCCTGCCTATGGTCATTGCCGCCAAAGAAGCCGGCAAGAAACGTTTTTTTGTCGCACCGCAAAATGTGCAGGAAGCTCTTTTGTGTAACGGCATTGAAGTTTATGCAGTCACTTCATTGCGTGACTTAGTTCGCTATTTGCAGGGCGAAATCGTTTGGAAGACGGCACTGAGAGATGGCCTTCTTGCCGGTGTCGGAGGTGATCACCCAGGAGAGGAAGTCC
>NZ_CABSTC010000028.1:0-16482 GCF_902480485.1 uncultured Negativicoccus sp.
GCCGACACGCACAAATGCTTGCGCGCCGTTTTCGATAAGCTCCATCACGGCGATTTCCGTCGATCCCAGGCCGATACCGGTCGAGCAGACCGAAAACAATTTGTCTTCGTATGTACCGGAACAGACGACGAACTCGCGATTCCGGCAAAGTTCGGTGACATTTTGCCAATGATCGGTGACCAGCGGAATGCGGCCGGGATCGCCAACAAGCAATGTCGCCTCGCCTAAAGAGCCGGGCGTAACGCCTTGCAAGTGAATACTCATAACATTTCCTCCGCGTCAACGACGGACGGATCGCGTTTCAAAGTCAACATCACCGCGAACGAGATCAAATAGAGCGCCGTGAAGTAGAGCATCGCGTATCCAATGGTATAGTATTGCAACAAATAACCGATGGCGATCGGTGAGAAACCGCCGATCGCGCGTCCGATATTAAAGATCGTATTATTGGCGGTGGCGCGAATATTGGGCGGATAAAAGCTTGAAATCAAGGTGCCGTAGCCCGCATTCATGCCGTTGGCGAAGAACCCGACTACCGCGCCGCCGAGTAAGATGGCGATACCGCTGTTGGCATAAGCGTAAAGCAGAACGGAAACGGCCGAGCACAAAAGAAAGATGCCGTACGATTTTTTGGCGCCGAGGCTGTCCATGAAACGTCCGAATAAAAGCATGCCCAGACACATGCCGACGATGGTGCTGATGGTCCAAAGCGCGGAACCGGAAATCGTCAGCCCCAACTGTTTTTGCAAAATCGAAGGCAACCAAGTCATTAAGCCGAAGTAACCGCTGACCTGCACGGACGACATAATGATAAGCGTCACCGTAGTCCACGCGAGGCGCGGCGTTTTTACCAGCTCCGATAAAGAAACATTCAAGGATTTTCCCTGCGCTTCCGCCGCTTCTTTAGCGGCGATCCATTGGGGAGTTTCCGGCAAGTGGTAACGAACCGCAACCGCCAGAAAAACCGGTACGATACCGAAGATGAAAAGACCGCGCCAACCGACGACAGGCAGCAGGAAGTACGCCAGCAGCGCCGCAATGATGGCGCCTACTTGGCCGCCGATCGTGACGTAGGAATTGGCCTTCCCGCGTTCGTGGCGCGGAAACGCTTCCACGAGCATCGCCATGCCCACACCGAATTCACCGCCGCCGCCGACACCGGCGAGGAAGCGGCAAGCCGCTACCCACCAAATGTTGGGCGAAAAGCCGATTAACGCGGTGGCGATTGAAAACAGCAGAATCGAATAGGAAAAAATCTTAATGCGTCCGTATTTGTCGGCGAGCAAACCGAACGTAATTCCGCCCAACAGCATACCGATGTTGGTGACAGTCGAGATCATGCCGCCCTGCGCGCCGCTCAAACCGAATGTCGCCATAATGGATGTCAAGGTGAATGACAGCATCATGATGTCGATACTTTCCAGCCCCAGGCCGAAAATAGATGACCACAAAATACGATTTCGATAACTCATACACGCCTCCTAAGAATCATTCCACACAAAACGGCGCCGTTCTCCCACAGCGCCATTAACTTTAACAGTATAACAAAATGAAGAGATTTTGTCAGTCATTTTTTCGTTTTTTGATCAGTTTAAATTGCCAGGGAAATGATTTTCCATACGTCGCATAATCAATGCCGCGGCGAACATTACGAACGATCATTTCATCGTTGGCGATTTTGCCGTGCCGCAACTGCAGATTGCCGGACAAGACGGTTTTGCCGGAAAGCGCGGTGCTTATCCCCAACGCGCGCGCCAGTTTTCCGGGACCGTCGGTCCAGTGCTCCGGTCGGATGCCGGCGCGCCGCGCGCGCACCAAATCGTCGCCGTAAATGATTTTACCCGCGCGCAAGAGCACGGCGGCCGGCATGCCGTCCACATCGACGACAATGTTGGCGCAGTGGTGCAAGCCGTAAACAAGATATACATACATATGACCGGCGGGACCGAACATGGGGCGATTGCGATTCGTTTCGCCGCGATACGCGTGCGACGCATCGTCCGGATGACCGCGATAGGTGCCGCCGTAGGCTTCCGTTTCCGTGAGTCGGATGCCGACCAGTCCTTCGGGACTGCGGTGCCAAAGCGTGGCGCCCAACAAACGACGCGCCGCCGTCACGGCGTCGGTCGTAAGCTCTTCCTGCGTAAATCGCGGCCGGCGAAACCAATTAAGCGCGGACATCGACATGCATCCCGATTTCCAAATGCGGGGCCGGTTCGGCGATGACGCGTTCGCCGGCCGTAAGACCTGCCAAGACGACCCAATCGTCACCGTCAACATAAGCGGTAGTGACGTGTCGGGCGTCAATCAGACCGTCCGCAGTGACAATGTACACCGTATCGTCACCGATGTTGCTGCTACGCGGCAAATGAATCAGCGAAACCTTGGTCGGCAGCTTCAACGTGAGCGGATAGGGGGTGGCGGGCTGCAACATCTCGCCGGGATTGTCAAACCGGAACTTCAGTGCGGTTACGTCGCCGCCCGTTGGGGAGAGCGCGGTCATTTCACCGAAGTAGTCGTGACCGTTGACCCGTAACGTAAGCGTGGTTTCAGGCGCGGTGCGGGCTTGTTGAACGGCTTCCGTAAGGGCATTGGGAAGAGGCATTTCACCCACCAATGGCGAAAGGGAGGCGATGACCAGCGCAGGACGGTCTTGCACAGCCACGCCGTCAGCGGTAACGTACACCGCGGTGACTTTTCCGGCGACCGGCGCGGTAACGTTGGCGGCGGCAATCTGACGCTCAATCGTCGAAGTGTCCGGCGCCGCGGCAGCGGACGGAGTATACACGGACGGTTGCTTCGCCTGTTCACGCGCGACAATTTTAGCGTATTCCGCCTGCGTAATAATACCCTGCTGCAAAAGTTGTTGCGCCTCCGTGATCACGGGTGTGTTGACCGGCGGCGCGGCCGGCGCGGCGGAGGCTTCGCTTGTGGCGTTGCGCGCTCGCGCCAGCTGCGCCTCGTACGGACTGACATCGATCGTGAATAAATGATCATTTACACTGACATTCGTGCCGACCGTAGGCACCGGACCGAGAATCGGCCCGGACGCGGCCGGTGAAACGGTCGCGCTGTACAACGGAGCCAAGGTCACATCGCGCGTAATCATGAGCGGTTCGGTGACGGGTTTGACGATGACTACGTCGACGCTTTTGCTGCGCGCCATGTACCACCAACTGCCCAGACCGAGTATAAGTAAAATAAGGAGGGCACTGAGTCCCCACCAAAGTTTTTTACGTGGTTGCATAATTCACCTCTGTTCTATCGTATTATAGCATCTGCCGTTGCTCCGACAATAAAAAATACCCGCCGCGGCGGGTATTTTTATAGGTCCTGCAAGAGTCGTCGAAATGCGGTATTGCGCCATAAAAGCGGCATCAGTACGCAGCCTAACACGCTGACTGCGACGAATTCGCCGGCGGCAATGTAGAGCATGGTTAAACCGACGCTTTCGCCTTCCAGCGCACCGAGGTACGCGAGCTCCGCGCCGATGAGCACGCCGTTGGACACGACGGGCAAGAGCGAAGCGGTCCAGATGTTGGGCATGTAGCGCATACCGTAGACGGCGATCGCGGTGGCGAACGTGCCGACCACAATGTCGATCATGCCGAACGGGCTCGCAAGGTTCGCAAGCAGGCAGCCGAGAATTAACCCCGGTACGACTTTCGGTTGGTAAAACGCGAGCAGCGTCAGTACCTCCGATAAACGTACCTGCACGGGTCCGTAGCTGAACGGCGCCAGCGCGACCGTAAGGAGCGCGTACACTGCGGCCAACACCGCATTGATGACGAGCATACGAGTATTCATGTTCCATTCCTCCTTGTTTTTGTTTTTACGAAGTGGGACCAAGAAAACACTTCGCACCGATATAGTGTAGCATAGAGCGAGGCGGAGAACAAGAAATGAATAATTTTACTGATAAATCTCCGTTTTTGATGTATACTGTTTATGAATATGTTGGACAAGATATCGATACGGCTACATACCGGCAGGAGGTTACGGCATGGCAAAATTGGCGGTTATCGGCAGTTGTTCTGTAGACTTGGTCGTGGAAGCGGCCCGGCGTCCGCAAGCGGGTGAGACGCTGTTTGCAGAACATTTTTTTATGAGTTGCGGCGGTAAAGGAGCCAATCAGGCGGTAGCGGCGGCACGACTCGGAGCGGACGTGGCAATGATCGGAGCCATCGGCGAAGATGCCTACGGGGAAATGCTCTGCGAAAATTTTGTAAAAAACGGCGTAGACGCCCGCTTTTTAATGACCCTTCCCGGCGTTTCAACGGGCACAGCGCACATTACGCTGACCGAAGGAGATAACAGCATATTGGTAGTGCCGGCGGCGAATTTTCAGTTGACCGCGGCGCATATTGAACAGGCGCTGGATCAGCTGGGGGAATTGGATATGGTGCTGTTGCAAAATGAGGTACCGCAGGATGTGACCGAAGACGCGATTCGTCTTTGCGCCGAACGGAACATTCCGGTACTTTGGAATCCGGCACCGGCGCGTGAATTGGCGCCGGACGTTATGGCGATGTGCCGCTACATTACGCCGAACGATCACGAACTGGCGCTCTTGTTTGATGTGGCGGATCCGTTGGAACTGTCGGCGGAATGGCAGAAAAAATTGATTGTGACGCGCGGTAAAGACGGCGTCGATTACTATGACGGCAAGAGCGTTCACCGCGTCGCCGGGGAAACGGTCACCGTCGTCGATACGACCGGCGCAGGAGATACGTTCAACGGCGCGTTTGCGGTTGCGATCAGTGAAGGACAGGATCTTGAAACGGCGCTGCGGTTTGCCAACCACGCGGCCGCACGTTCGGTTACCGCGCACGGCGCACAGGGCGCGATGCCGTGGCGCAACGAGATGGAGGCATGACATGCAGAAACACGGAATTTTGAACAGCAAGATTGCAAAAGTACTTGCCGATCTCGGTCATACTGATCGGATCATGATTGCCGACTGCGGGTTACCGATTCCGCGCGAAGTGGAACGAATTGATCTGGCGCTGGAATTCGGTGTGCCGTCTTTTTTGGACGTGCTGCGCGTCGTCATGGATAACATGAAAGTGGAACAGTACCTGATTGCGAGCGAAATGGATTCACAAAATTTGCCGCTGTTTCAGGAGATGCAACAATTAATGGGAGATATCCCCGGTGCGTATGTAACGCATGAACGCTTGAAGGAATATTCGCACGACGTCAAAGCGATTATTCGTACGGGTGAGGCGACGCCGTATGCCAATGTGATTTTACAAAGCGGCTGTATCTTTTAGCTGCAAGGAGTGACAGTATGCAAATTGAGATGCGTGACATCTCCAAAGCATTCGGACAGAACCGAGTGCTCTTAGGAGTCAATCTGACGGTTCGACCCGGTGAGATTCATGCCTTAATGGGTGAAAACGGGGCGGGCAAGTCGACTCTGATGAATATTTTGACGGGTCTGCACAAGGCCGATAACGGCACGATTCGGGTGGACGGCGAAGAGCGAGTATTTACGTCGCCGCGCGAAGCGGAAGATTTCGGAATTGCGTTTGTCCATCAGGAATTAAATATTTGGCCGAATTTGACGATTCTGGAAAATCTTTTTCTGATGCGTCCGCTTAAAAATTCATTGGGCATGCTGGACTGGGATCGCATGCGCGAATTGGCGGCAGCCAAATGTGACGAACTGAATATTTCCCTGCCGCTTGAAAAAGAGGCGCAGGACTGCTCTGTCGGTCAGCAACAGTTGACGGAGATTGTGCGCATGCTGATGCTTGACGCGCAGATCGTGATCATGGACGAACCGACCGCCGCTTTGAGTGAGCGGGAAACCGAAGTGCTGTTCCGAGTGCTAGGTCAGATGCGGACCAAAGGCGTCGGCATCATTTACATTTCGCACCGCATGGAAGAAGTCTTCGAACTTTGCGATACGGTAACCGTGATGCGCGACGGCATGGCGATTTCCACGCAACCTGTCGCGAAAACGACGATGGATCGCGTCGTATCCGATATGGTCGGCCGTTCGTTGACGGAATACTATCCGGAGCGCACGGTAACGCCGGGCAAAGTCGTTTTTGAAATTAATAATTTGAACAGCGCGGGCGTGTTCCACGACGTTTCGTTTACGATTCGCGAAGGCGAGATCTTGGGGATTGCGGGTCTGATGGGGGCCGGCCGTACCGAGATTATGCGCGCGCTTTTCGGCGTCGATAAAAAAGACAGCTGTGAAATTAAAATTCACGGGCAGGCGATGAAGATCGATAACCCGTCGGATGCCATTAAGGCGGGGATCGGTTTTATTACCGAAAACCGTAAGACGGAAGGTCTGATTTTAGATTTTTCCATCGGCGATAATATTTCGTTGCCGAGCATCGAAAAATTTGCTTCGCACCAATACGTGCGCCGCGGCGCGGAAAATGAATTTACGGAAATGCTCGCCAAGCGTCTCGGCGTTAAGGCGCAGTCGCTGACGGAACCGGTCGGAACGCTTTCGGGCGGCAACCAACAAAAAGTCGTCATTGCGAAATGGATCGGTATGAAACCGGCCATTCTGATTATGGACGAACCGACGCGCGGTATCGACGTCGGCGCCAAACGGGATATTTACGATTTAATGAATGAGTTGACGGCGGCCGGTGTTGCCATCATTATGGTTTCCTCGGAATTACCGGAAGTCATCGGGATGAGTGATCGCATTATGGTGATTCGCGAGGGTTCGATCGCGGGCGTGCTGGATCGCAGTGAAGCCACGCAGGAAAAAATTATTACATTAGCTACAGGGGGACAGTAATTCATGTCGACAAATGTGAAAAATCTATTGCGTAATCTCGGACCGCTTTTAGGTCTGGTACTGCTGTTCGTCATTTTGACGGCACTCAATCCGACATTTCTTAATCCGTCCAACCTGTCGAACCTGTTGCGGCAAGTCTCGGTCAACGCGCTGATTTCCTTCGGCATGACGTTTGTCATTCTGACCGGCGGCATTGATCTTTCCGTCGGTTCGCTGCTGGCACTTTCGACTGCGTTGATGGCGGGCATGATTAAGAGCGGTATGGATCCGGTTATGAGCATGGCGCTCTGCTGTCTGATCGGCATCGCGCTCGGCGCGGCCAACGGACTCATTATCACGTACGGCAAAGTCGCGCCGTTTATCGCGACCCTGGCGACGATGACGATCTTCCGCGGAGCGACGCTGGTGTACAGTAACGGTCGCCCGATCAGCGGCTTGACCTCGCATCCGTTTTTTACGGCGTTCGGTGTGGGCGATGTCTTCGGTGTGCCGGTACCGGCGATCACGACGCTGCTCATGTTCGCGCTTTGCTGGTTTATTTTAAATAAAACAACGCTCGGCCGGAAAACGTATGCGGTCGGCGGCAGTGAAAAAGTATCGTATATCGCGGGTATTCATATCTCGCGTGTCAAAATTTTCGCGTACGCGATCACGGGCCTTTTAACCGCGTTGGCGGGCATCATCATTACGAGCCGCCTCAACTCTGCCCAACCTACGGCAGGGACCGGTTATGAGCTTGACGCGATCGCTGCGGTCGTTTTGGGCGGGACCAGTCTGGCCGGTGGTAAAGGCCGCATCACGGGTTCTCTGATTGGTGCGTTGATCATCGCCACGCTCACAAACGGACTTAATATTTTGAATGTTTCCAGTTTTTACCAACAAGTTGTCAAAGGCGGCGTTATTTTGTTGGCGGTTCTGATGGATCGCAAAAAATAAGAGGGGGTTATGGAATGAAATTACGCAAGTTATTACTCGTCGTGATGTCGCTTTGCCTGGTCGTTTTGATGGCCGGTTGCGGCGGCAGCGACAAAAAGGAAGCACCGGCGGCTAAAACCGGTGAAAAAATTACGGTAGGTTTCTCCGTATCGACTTTGAACAATCCGTTCTTCGTCACGTTGAGCGACGGTGTCACTGAAAAAGCGAAAGCTTTGGGCGTGGACGTACAGACGCTTGACGCGGGGAACGATCCGGCTAAACAGGCCAATGATGTAGCAGACTTGATCCAACACAAAGTAAATGTTTTGTTGATCAACCCGGTCGACTCCGCGGCGATCGCCAACTCGGTCGAAGCGGCCAACAAAGCCGGTATTCCGGTTCTGATGGTAGACCGTGCTTCTGATGGCGGCCAAGTCGTATCTTTGATCGCTTCCGATAACGTTAAAGGCGGCGAAATGGCGGCACAATACATCATCGATAAACTCGGCAGCAATGTAGCGGTTGCCGAAATGGAAGGTATCCCGGGCGCATCTGCGACTCGTGAACGCGGTGAAGGCTTCCACAAACTCGCCGACAGCAAATTGAATATTGTCGCCAAACAGACGGCAGAATTCGATCGGACCAAAGGTCTGACGGTAGCGGAAAATATTTTACAAGCCAACCCCGAAATTCAGGCTATTTTCGCGCACAACGATGAAATGGCACTCGGTGCTATTGAAGCGGCGAAGAGCGCCGGTAAACAAGTATTTATCGTCGGTTTTGACGGCACGGAAGACGGTATTAAAGCCGTTAAAGACGGTTCCATGGCAGCTACGATCGCGCAGCAGCCGAAACTGATGGGCGAACAGGGTCTTGAAGCCGCCGTTAAAGCGGTTAAAAAAGAAGCGGTTGCCGATCATATCGCGGTACCGTTGAAACTCGTCACGAAATAAACGCAGTTCCATGACAACTTGGTGAGGTAGATAAAAAGGACAAGCAAATGCTTGTCCTTTTTTGTGGAAAAGTGAACCTACATTGCCCCCGCTGAGCGGTGCTGAAACCGGCAGGAAACAACGGTAGCGGTTATTGGCCATCGTGTTTCTGTCTTGTCAATGAAATGTAAAAAAGACATGCATACGATGTTGCTTTACTTTTGTGACTGTACCGCGCTCGTTTTTTAGTTTATAATAAAATTATTATATGACCACTACAGAGGAGGCATCAATATGGCCGAGGCAACAAAAGCAAAAGCACTGAAAGAGTATTTTGAAGCAAATCATCCGGGTATCTTCCAGGTGGAAGAGATCGGTGATGAAATCCACACGCATGTGTTCCGTTCCCATATCCAAACGGAAGGTCAAAGCCTGCCGACGGCGCTTTTCGTCGACGACACCATCTACGTTATGATTCGTGTCCAGGTGGCGACGGGCGCGCTCAAAGAGAAAAATGAAGAACAGGTATTGACCTACCTGAACGAACAAAACCGTTCGTACAAAGTCTTCAAATATTTTCTCGATGAAGAAGGAAATATTTTCCTGGACGCCTGCGTACCGACAACGGATGATGACTTCAATCCGGAATTAATCCGTGTGATTTTGGATGTTATGGTCGGTCACCTGACGGAGAATTACTCCGGTCTGATGAAAAAAATCTGGGCGTAAAAAACCAATCAAAAAAGAACCGCGCTTGCGGTTCTTTTTTATTGCCGTGCCGGTGCGAAAAGCTCAATGCTTTTCAAATGTGCCAAAGACGATCGGTTCACCTTTATCGACCATGAGACGGCCTTTGGCCCACAGTTTTTGCAGTTCAAACCGGTCGTTGATCGTCATGAAGTCGGCATCTTTGCCGACGGCGATTTCGCCTTTATTCTTGAAGCGGAAGAGGTCGGCGACGTTTTTGGTGAGAATGGAAAGGGCCGTCGTAAAGTCGCAGCCTTCCGTTTCGACCGCATCGCGGAATTCGGTCATCAGTGAGGACTGATCGCCGATGCCGACGCCAATATTGTTGCCGTGATCATCAAAAAGCGGCACCGAACCGTAGCCGTCCGAACTCATCAGGACGTGCGACATGTCGCAACCCTCATCGATTAAGCGGCGGATCGCTTTGGACGGTTTGACGGCATGTTTGCTCCCTAATTCCGGACTGACGCAGGATGTGAGGTCGATATAGCCGCCGTCTTTAACATATTGGACCGCCTCGTTAAACAGATGTTCGTTGCGGTTGGTGTGGGTCGGCAGCATGTTGGTATAAGGAATTTCCGTTTCGTTGGCGATCTGACGCAGCGGCTCGAGTCCGCGCTCGCCGTCGCCCATGTGGAAATTGACGATGCCCGCTTTGCCCGCAAGCATGCCGCCAACGCGCACCTGCGCGACGATATCGCGGTAGAGATCGTAATTCGGTTGCGACGAACGGTGATCGGAAACGGCGATTTCGCCGGCGCCGATACATTTATCGATCAGCATGATATCGGAACGAATGCTGCCGGTGATGGTCGGTGTCGGTACTTCGTACGAACCGACATACATGTAGGCGGTGAGGCCCTCATTTTCCAACGCATACGCTTTGGCGAGTAAGTTTTCCTGCGAACGGGTCACGCCGTCGGTACCGCACAGGCCGCAAATGGTGGTCACGCCGCAGCGTGTCGCGCTGGATAACGGCATTTCCGGCGTGCGGGTATGAAAGCCGCCTTCGCCGCCGCCGCCCGTGATATGAACGTGGCCGTCGATAAAACCGGGAATCAACCGCATACCTTCGCAGTCGATTATTTCCACTTCCACGCCTTGCACATCAAGTTGGTCATCGATGGCTTCGATGACGCCGTTGGCGATTAAAATATCTTTCGTTCCGAGGTCTTCTGGCGCAAATACATGCGCATTCTTTAATAAGGTCAGCATAAAGGTATCCTTTCAGCAAAAACCGCCCCGAAGGGCGGCGTTTTAGAATAATGTCATGATCAATTCCATGGCCCAGATGGAAGCCATTGCGTTAAATACGCAGATGAAAATGATGATAGGGTAATGTTTTCCCGGAACTTCCGCCGTACCCAATACGCGGCCGACGTTTTGCACCGGATTGCCCATCAGGTAGCAGGCCGGTACCATTACGGTCGCTTCGTACGGGCTGATAGCGCCGGCGGCTAAGAGGGCCGCCATGATGCCGATAGCGCCGCCCATTGAAAGCAATGAAGCCATGATCACGGTGATCGCTACGCCCGGCAGAAGCCAGAGCGACATGATCGGACCTGCGATCGAGCCGATCCAATCCAAAAGCCCCGTGATTTTTAACGCGTGAATCAGGATGAAAGCGAGCATGACGTTCGGCAGCATGTTGCGAATACCGATCATCAGACCGTTGTACGCGCCTTCAGTGAAGAGCTCAATGAAGCCTTTGCGTTTCACTTGCGCAGTACGTACTTCACTCATGCGACGTCACCCGCCTTTCCTTCGGTGGTCTGTGCTTGCGGGTCACGGCCTTCCGTGGCTCGCAGATAGAAGCGGACGATATTGCCGCCGATAAATTTGAAAATCATAATGACCAGTATCGGCAAGCCGATCGGTACCAAGAGGATGGAAAACACGGCTACGCCCGAAGAGAAATAATTCGAGAGCGGCGCGGAGCCGGAAATCTGGTAGCCGCAGAAAATGGAACGTTCTCGGCTGGTGATCAAGCCGTCTTCATAGAGCACTTTGGTCATGCCGGCCGCCGCATCGGTCGTCTGCAAGTTAGCGATCATCGCCAGACCGCACACGCCCGGGATGCCCAAGAGCGGACGCAGTAACGGCGAAAGCATTTTTTGAGCGACTTTCAAGCCGCCGTAGCCTTCGACCACATGGATGAGAGCGATCGCGAAAATCAAAGCCGGAAGCAACGTCAGCGCAAACACAAAACCGTCGCGCGCGCCGGTACCGCCGGAACCGCGGAACGAAGCCATCTTACCGGCCGCTGTTTCCCAGGTACCGAAACTGCCGTTGAGGACCGAAAAGTCGAACACTTTCCACCAGCCGGCCGCCTCGGCGAAAAGACCGGAGAAAAACAGCAATGCTCCGAAAAAAGCCACATAGCTTCCCCAGGTAATCGCGGGACCTTCTTCTTGAGGCGTCGCCGGCCGTGGGGCAGGGTTTGTCACTACAGGATCCGTCGCAGTGGCGTCAGGACGAATCTCTTCTTGGTGAAGTTCGGTATCGCGAACTTCTTCATTTGTTTGAGCCATACTAAGCCTCCTTTTACTTTATTTAGTCCATTGTACACAAACAAAAATCCATTTGCAATATACTTTTTGTTTTTCCACAAGGTTTTGTCTATATTTTGCTAAAAATGCTATGGTATACTGCACATAGAAATCATCAGGGAGGAAAAACCATGACGCAACCTATCGTAATGATTACCGGAGCGAGTTCGGGTATCGGCCTGGCTACCGCCGAACTCTTGGCGCAAGAAAATTATGAATTAATTCTGCTCGCTCGACGCACCGAACCGATGTCGCAGGCGGCCGCCGTATGGGAAGAAAAATACGGCGCGAAAGTGCATGTTTTCCCGCTGGACGTGACCAAGCGCGCGATGGTGGAACGTGTCGGCCAACAGCTTGTGGAAGAAGGACTGGTGCCCGACATTTTGATCAATAACGCCGGGCTCGCGCGAGAATTGAAACCCTATGCGGAAAATGATCTCGATGACGTCGATGAGATGGTCAATACGAATGTGAAAGGTTTATTGTACGTGACAAGAGCGATGCTGCCCGCGATGATTGAACGCGGCCACGGCCATATCGTGAACCTCGGCTCGACCGCGGGGCAAGGCGCGTACGCCGGCGGCGCCGTATACTGCGCCACAAAAGCGGCCGTCAAAATGCTTGGCGATGCGATTCGTATTGAAACGATTGCGACCGACATTAAAGTGACGACGATCATGCCGGGCATTGTTGAGACACCGTTTTCGCAAGTTCGCTTCAAAGGGGACAATGACCGAGCGGCGGCGGTCTATGCCGGTGTGGAAGCATTGACGCCGGAGGATATCGCCGAAATCATTGCATTCGTTATTTCACGTCCGCGGCGCGTGCAGATCAGTGATGTGACGATCTTGGCGAACCAGCAGGCGACCGGCTCGATGATTCATAAAAGTAAATAAAGCAAAAAAACACCGCTCAAGGCGGTGTTTTTTTGTTGTTAGCGTTGTCGCTTGTTCCAATGTACGAGCGCATAGGGCACAAGCAACACAATGGCAATCGTCAGTGCGGGAACCGCGTAGGCGGCGTACGGAATATAGGCCGTAAGATACGGTCCGACGATGCCGTCATGCAGCAGCATAACGCCCGATGTATGACCGAGGATCGCAGCCCCGAGCGGGATCAGCAGCGGGAAGCGCTCCATGAAATGGGCGATCAGTTTACTGCCGCCGATGATCAGCGGGATACTGATGAGCAAACCGATGATGACGAGCAGTGGATCGCCCTGCGCCGCGCCCGCGACGGCCAACACATTATCCAAACTCATGACCACGTCGGCAATGATGATCGTACGCACGGCCGAACCGAGGGAAGCGACTTTTTTCACGCCGGTTGACGAGTTTTCCTGCGGCAGCAACAGTTTGATCGCGATCGGAATTAAAATCAACGCGCCGATGGCCTGCAAAAGAGGTATCGTCAGCAGCTTGACCGCGACCAGAGTCAGCGACGCCCGAACCACGATAGCGCCGGCCGCGCCGATGAAGATGGCTTTATTTTGCAAACGCGCCGGCAACTGCCGTGCCGCCATCGCGATGACGACCGCATTATCGCCGGCCAATACTAAATCTAAAACAATAATGGACGCCACAGAGAGCCAAAATTGTAACGTTAAAATTTCCAATACCAGGACCTCACTTAAAAATTATTTTTGTTCGTTATTCGTCTTGTCTTCGGTAACTGTCGTATCTGTCGATGCAGATGATTTTTTGCTCAGCAGGCGCGGTAAACCGAGAATGAACAGAATGATCGCGGCGGGAACGAAGTATTCCATGAGCGGCGAAATGTTGAGCAGGTAGCGACCGACGATCGGATCGTGCACGATCATCGTACCGGCCGCGTAACCGAGCAAGGCCGCCCCCGCGGGCACCAGGATCGGATATTGATCCATCAGTCGGGCGATCAGTTGACTGCCCCAAACCACCAACGGGATGCTGACCAAAAGGCCGATTATTACGAGGACAATATTACCTTGGGCAACGCCGGCGATGGCGAGCACATTATCGATTCCCATCGCGACATCGGCCACGATAATCGTACGAATCGCGCCGCCGAGTGATGTGGCGGCGACGACCGTATCGGAATCCTTGCCCGTCTGATGCAGTAGCTTGATCGCGATCGGAATTAAAATCAGACCGCCGATGGCCTGGATCAGGGGCACGCCCAATAACCATGTGGCGATTACAGTCATCAGCGCGCGAACGATGATCGCGCCGGCCGTACCGATAAAAATCGCCCGCTTTTGTAAATGCGGCGGCAATTGGCGAGCCGCCATCGCGATCACGACCGCGTTATCACCTGCGAGAACCAAATCCAAAAGGATGATGGATCCGAGGGAAAGTAAAAATGAAGGGGATAAAAAATCCATGACACTACCTTTCCAGGCTAACGTGAGACGTTTTAACATAAAGAAAGAGACTTTTATCTTGCATGCTGCAAGTAAAAGTCTCACTGCATCCTGCGGATGGTCGCGCCAGCTTTTTTATCAGCAGGGTTGTTGACGACGACGAATTAGTTACTCCCTTTTACGAAAACTATTATACCAAATATAAAAAGAGGTTATCAAGGTAAGGGCCAAGCCCTAAAACGGGGCGTTTTCTATTCGTTTTAAAAACGGAAAATAAATTTTGTAAAGTACTATGCAAAGAGGAGGATAGGTGTTAAAATAAATGCACCAAAGAGAAAAATCGAGCAAAAATGTGATTTATTCATATCTATCATTACCTATCGTTATCTATCATTATCTATCGTGATCTATCGCGCACGAATTAACTCTATTATTGATACGATAGTCGGCAAGTCGCAACGAGTCTGCGGTTGCTTCGAAGAACTTGACTCGTAACTCTCCACGGTACATTTAAAGCGAGGTGAGTACATTGGCAAAAGTAACGAAAAAAATGAATGTGTGGCAACTGACGATGTTGACGGCCGCGAATATGTTGGGCGCAGGGATCATTATGCTTCCTACCAAGCTGGCGCAGGTGGGGACTATTTCCGTTCTGTCCTGGTTGGTGACAGCGGTCGGCTCATTGCTTTTGGCGCATGTTTTTGCCCAATGCGGCATGTTCACGCGGCATAGTGGCGGCATGGGCGGTTATGCCGCGTATCGTTTCGGCTTGCCTGGTTATTTCATGACGAATTTCGCGTATTCGGTTTCCCTTATTATTGCCAATGTGGCGATCGCCGTATCGGCTGTCGGGTATGGCGCTACTCTTTTCGGCTGGCAACCGCATCCCGGCCAAATTGCCGCCGCGACCATGTTGCTTTTGTGGGTGGCGGGTGTTCTCAATTTCGGCGGCAGCCGTTGGACGGGGAGCATCAGTTCCGTGACGGTTTGGGGCTCGCTTTTGCCCGTTCTTTTCTTAACCGTCGCCGGTTGGTTTTGGTTTGATTCCACGCTCTATATCGAGTCGTGGAATCCGTCCGAGACGCCGTTCTTTTCCGCGGTCAGTGAATCCGTCACGTTGACTCTTTGGGCGTTCCTCGGTTTTGAATCCGCGGCCGTGAATATGGACGCGATTGAAAATCCGCAGCGGGATGTACCGCGCGCTACCTTTTTCGGCACGCTTGCCGTCGCCGTTGTTTACATTGCTTCAACCAATGTGATGGCGGGCATTGTGCCGAATCTTGATTTGTTGCATTCCAATGCGCCGTTCGGTTTGACTTTCGCCGTGTTGTTTGGCGGCACCGTTGGAAAAATCGTTATGGCGATGATGGTTGTTTCCTGCATGGGTGCGCTCCTTTGCTGGCAATTTACGCTCGCGCAGGTATTTAAAAGCAGCGCGCAAAGCGGTGTGTTTCCGAAAATATTCGGCCGCCTTTCCAAACAGGGCGTGCCTGTTAACGGCACGTTGATTCTGCTGGTCCTTCAATCGCTGCTGGCATTGATGACCACGGACGAATACCTGTTTGCGCAATTTGAAAGATTGGTCAATCTCGCTGTGGTAACCAATGTCGTACCCTATCTGTACTGCTGCCTCGCCGCGCCGACACTTTTGCGGGCCGCCGGTTTGCCGATCAAACAGATCCGGTGGATGCGCGGGATCTCCGCTTTGGCGCTTGCGTATTCCATGTACGCCATATATGCGGCAGGTCTGGGAGCGATTCGCGGTGCCGTAATTGTGCTTTTTATCGGTTACCTGCTTTATCGCGGTACCGTGGCTCGTCGTCCCGAACGGGTCCAATACAGTCTGCCCGCTTGGAAATGAATGATCGGTTTCACGTATCTCGCATTGCCACACAATACTATAAATATAAAAACAAAAGCGTTGCCTTATCGAGGCGGCGCTTTTTCGTCAGGACAATTGGTTTTAGAAAAGACAAAAGCATTGGCTTACGCTACATGATTTACATATACTTAAATACATATATATGAGTTTGCAAAAATCTACTCAAATATCCGTAAAATATTCTTGACAAGATATAATCGCAATGCTATGATAATCAAGCCGCAAGGAACGGCGACGAAATAAAATATAGTAAATGCTTGACAATAATGCCAAGTGTTTGGTATACTATAAGAGTCGCACGAAGCGACACGGTTCTTTGAAAACTGAACAATGCAATGAATTAACGC
>NZ_CABSTC010000029.1:0-16212 GCF_902480485.1 uncultured Negativicoccus sp.
ATGCGGGAATAGCTCAGTGGTAGAGCATCGCCTTGCCAAGGCGAGGGTCGCGAGTTCGAATCTCGTTTCCCGCTCCATTGTGGCGGCATAGCCAAGCGGTAAGGCAGAGGTCTGCAAAACCTTTATCCCCAGTTCGATTCTGGGTGCCGCCTCCACATTTGCCGGGGTGGCGGAACAGGCAGACGCAACGGACTTAAAATCCGTCGAATCGAGAGATTCGTACCGGTTCGATTCCGGTCCTCGGCACCAATTTTTGGTCATAAGATTTATTACGAAATAAAAACCGATTCATGCGAATCGGTTTTTTTGTTGCCCCAAATGGCACGAATAAATATGCTGCGAATCAAAAATCGTAGCCGAAGTTTTTAATAGAAACGATTTTGGGTGACATCAACACGCATCATAAATACACAATGACATGATGCGTGTTGTAATATGCTCAAATCAATAATTTATTAAGGATATAAAAGTTTTACGAGTAGCAAGAAATTTGTTCTTAGAGTTGATGAAGCCTTAGTAATAGGACAAAATAATTTACAAAAAAAAGAACCGATTGATACGGTTCTTTAACTTTCTTTTTGCGGTGGGACAAGCAACGTTTTTTGGTGAGTATAATGCACAAATCCGGGTGGCGCGCCTTGTGGCTTTTTGATGTATTTACGCAAGGTATAATCGACTTCGACCTTCGGGGCTGTTTTGGCTTTGCTGTAGTACGCAGCCAGTTGCGCCGCATAGGTAATGACCTCCTCGGTGAAGGACTCACCGGGATTGGCAAAAATGATAACGTGCGAGCCTGGAATTTCTTTGGCATGGAGCCAAAGGTCGTCAGGACCTGCCGTTTTAAGAGTCAAGGTTTCATTTTGCACATTGTTGCGTCCGATCTCAATGCGGTAGCCGTCGTAGTTCAGTGACAGCGGTTGCGATTTTGTGCTTAATGAGCGATGATTGTGATTCTTTTGCTTTTTAGGCCGCAAGGCATCCAATTCGTTTTCTAAATCGGTCAGTTCCGGTGCTTGCAAAGACTCCTCAAGAAAATACGCAAGGGAATCTAAATACCGGAGATTCTGCTCCGATTTTTTCAAGAAAGGTAAAGCCTGTGTTTCCCTTTTTTTTAAACGATTATATCGCTTGTAATAAAGTTGCGCATTTTCCGCCAACGACCATTCCGCGCGCAGAGGTATGGTAACATCCTCCTGCTGATCGGAAAGCAAATTGGGAAGGGTAATTTTAGTGCGATATTCATGTGGTAAATACGCATGAATAAACAAAAGATCACCGTATAATTTGTCAGTTTCAAGACGATCCGTTTCCGCCATTTCCCGGCGGATTTTTTGTTGCTTAGTGCGCTCCTTTTTTTGCATAGCGCGAATACGTTGGCGCAGGCGCTGGATGCGCTCTTCGTATTGCGAAAAGAGTTCTGCAGAAGCAAATACCTGATTGGGATCGGAAAATTCTGCGACTTTATCCATCTGCCATTCCGAAAACAGGAAAGGAGACAGCCACGCTTCGCGGCCGCGCTTACAAAAATATACGTTAGATTGCGTCATGAAAATTTTCTGCAATATTGCCAAGCATGTCATCAACTCTTTTTTTGACGTAAAGGAAAGCTCTGCCAACGTCATTTCCGGAACAAGTTGTAAGCGTGTATTTAATAGCCTGGTTAACGGACGAGAAAAACCATTAAAATAAGTGGCAAGTGCTTTTGTAAGAGTGAGCTCCTGCGGCAATTCGCCGATTACGTTTAACATTTCTTGTGGTGTCAATTCGAGCCAGAATATTTTTTCGCTGTGCGGCGGTTCACTATAGGTTTGACCGGGAGCGAGATCACGTCGAGAAGAGGGTTTGCGATGTAACGCATCGATAACTTGTCCGTCAACAATTAATACCAAATTTGGTGCATTAGGAATCAGTTCTAATTCGAGCCTTTTAGAGACAATTTTCCCTTGGGCTTCAATGCGCTGAAATGTAGCGGTGATCCACTTATCCCCATAGCGCGCTGTAATTTCTGTGAGTGTGGCACCCTCCAGATGCTTGCGCAAAACCATGCAAAAATTGTTGGTAGGAGTATTGTTTCCTGCCGGCTTTTTATGACTCCACCAAGTTCGTGGCGATGACTGTAAGGAGATTTGCCAGGCGCGTGTACCTCTAGGCAAAAGCATCGTGAAGCTGAACGTGGATGTATCTAGCATTCGAATGTTGCCGAGTTTTGCGCCTTGTAATTCTTCTTTTGCAAGTAAAGCCCATTTTGTAAAAAGCAAACTGTCAATATTCATCTCAACCTTCCATTTCCTCTGTCCATATCTGCTAAGTCTCTTCATTTTACATCAGTTACTGAAAATGGTAAAATAGCTTAAATGGAGGTATTGTATGCAGTTTACAAAGTGGCATGGTTTGGGAAACGATTTTGTTTTACTGGACGGATTTACTGAAGAAGTGGTGATGACATCTTCTTTAGCACGCCAACTATGCGATCGTAAACGCGGTATCGGCGCAGACGGTGTAGCGATCATACTACCTCCCGAAAATTCTCACTATGATTTGGAAATGCGGATTTATAATGCGAACGGAACTATTGCGGAAATGTGTGGCAATGTAACCCGTTGTGTGGCTGCCTATGCAACACAGCAGCAGCCGGACAAAAAGCATTGGCGTATTTTGACAGCCGCCGGAGTCATGCAGGCGGATGTGATTGACCATACGCCGCAGGAATCAGAGGTTACCGTGATTATGAGCGTACCTAAATTACGACGCGGTGACATCGGTATAACTGCGGATAAGGAGCAACCTGCGCAAAATATTCAAATTAATCTCGACGGAAAAGCGCTTACATTTACCGGTGTTTCTATGGGAAATCCGCACGTTGTTACATTTGTTGATGATGTTGATACAGTGCCGGTGGGAGATTGGGGGCCTCGGGTCGAAACCAATCCGCTATTTAGCGAAAAAACGAATGTGGAGTTTGCGCAAATTTTATCTCCGAATGAAATCCGCATGCGTGTTTGGGAACGCGGTGTAGGCATTACGGAAGCGTGCGGAACAGGTTCATGTGCAGCATTGGTAGCAGCTGTTGCCAACCAACTGATAAAAGATACAGCGACGTTAATTTTAGACGGCGGACGGCTGCAAATAACTTGGCCGGGTGTTGGTAAGCCGGTACAAATGACAGGTCCGGTAGTAGAGGTATTCAGTGGCGAATATAAAGGAATCGGAGAAAACGATGATAAATGTACGATTAATTAATATCGGATTTGGCAATATGGTATCTGCCGGTCGACTGATGGCAATTATCAGTCCGGAATCAGCTCCCATCAAGCGTATGATCCAAGAAGCCCGCGAAGAGAGCATTCTGGTGGATGCAACGTATGGCCGGAAAACGCGCGCCGTTCTGATTATGGACAGCGGACAGATTATTCTATCGGCCATCCAGCCGGAAACTATTGCCAATCGCTTACATGAATTCGGCGAAGAATGGGATGAAGAAAAAGAATGAGCGCGGAGCACAAACATGACGAAGGCGTACTTTTAGTGGTCTCCGGTCCTTCCGGTGCAGGAAAGGGCACGATTTGTGATGCGCTGCGCCGACTTCATCCGGAAATTCGTTACTCTATTTCGGTCACTACTCGGCCACAACGAGTAGGTGAGGTTGACGGGGTCAATTATTTTTTTACTTCCGTCGATAAGTTTAAAGATATGCTGCAACAAGATGCCTTCCTTGAATATGCCGAAGTTTATAACAATTACTACGGCACACCGAGAAAGCAAGTACTTGATTTGGTTCATGAAGGTAAAACGGTCTTACTTGAGATCGATATTCAAGGCGCAATGCAGGTCAAGAAAAAATATCCCGAAGGGATTTTTATTTACATTGTCCCGCCGTCTTTACAGGAGCTTTCTCATCGTCTATATGCTCGGGATACTGATTCGAAAGAAGTGATCCAAATGCGTCTTGCGAAAGTGATTAGTGAGCTTGAGTTGGCGCACCAATATGACTACATCGTTGTCAATGATAAATTGGATGAGGCCGTAGACAAGGTTCGCGCCATTATGGTGGCAGAGCGTTGTAAACTGTCTCGTAATAAAGAGCAAATCGATACTATTTTTGAAAAGTATATTACCAGGGAGGTTATGTAGTTATGGTATTCCCATCAATTGATGACTTATTGGAGCGTGTAGATAGTAAATATACCTTAGTTTCTATGGTGGCTAAACGAGCACGCGAACTTACCGAAGGCGCTGAGGCCTTGGTAGAAGCGGATGCGAAAAAGCCGACAACGATTGCTTTAGAAGAAATTTATTACGGTAAAGTCAAGAAAGCGGCTACCCATCCGGCGGGAAATATACAATAATGGGACGCTTACAAGGGAAAAAAGTAGTTCTTGGTGTAAGCGGCGGCATTGCTGCTTATAAAGCACTTTTTTTGGTTCGAGAGCTGCGTCGACATGGCGCGGAAGTTCATGTGATTATGACGGAACACGCAACGAAGTTGGTGACGCCGCTTTCTTTTCGTGAACTTTCCGGTCAGCCGGTTACGACAACGATGTGGGGAGAGATTACCCATTGGAATGTAGAGCACATTGCTCTGGCCAACTTGGCAGATGTTTTCGTCTTGGCACCGGCGACCGCAAATTTAATTGGCAAAGTAGCCAACGGGATTGCCGATGATATGCTGACGACAACCGTAATGGCAACACCTGCCCCGGTAGTTGTCGTGCCGGCGATGAATACCCGAATGTACGAAAATCCTTTTACGCAAAGCAATTTACAAAAGTTGGACAGTGCGGGCTATACCGTCATCGAACCGGAATCGGGGGATATGGCTTGCGGCACAAACGGTAAGGGACGTTTCCCAGCCGTAGAGACAATCGTTGCCACCATTGAAAGAGTGGCATCGCAAGGTTTGTTACGAGGTAAAAAAGTGGTTGTCAGCGCCGGTGGGACACGCGAGGCTATTGACCCGGTACGATATCTCTCCAACCGCTCCAGTGGCAAAATGGGGTATGCGGTAGCCGCTGCTGCAGCTTGGCAGGGAGCCGACGTGGTCTTGGTCAGTGCGACAACATCGCTGCCGGAAGTTCCCGGTGTACGTACCGTTCATGTCAATAGCGCGCGGGAAATGAAGGACGCCATTAATGCCGAATTTGATACTGCCGATATTGTCGTCAAAGCGGCAGCTGTTGCGGATTATCGCCCGGCGAAAACCGCATCTCAAAAAATCAAAAAACAGGACGACGATATGCAAATCAAGCTGGTACGCAATCCTGATATTTTATATGAACTGGGCCAACGTAAAAAGCAACAAATTTTGATCGGGTTTGCGGCGGAAACCCAAAATGTTTTGGAATATGCCAAGGGCAAATTGGTCAAGAAAAATTTGGATATGTTGGTGGCCAATAATGTAGCTTCCCCCGGCGCCGGTTTCCAGACGGAGACTAACATCGTAACGTTTGTCTATCGTGACGGCAGTCACGAATCTTTGGATATCATGACTAAAGACCGGGTAGCGGAAGAGATCATTAAACGGGCGGCGGAATTGACGAACGCTTGCAAAAAATAGCATAATATCATAAAATAATAACTGTACTCATCCAGAGTGGTGGAGGGACTCGGCCCGCAGAAGCCACAGCAACCGGTTCAATTCGGTGCTACATCCGACAGGCAACTGGAAGATGAGGGAAATCCCTCACGGAGGGATTTTTTTATGCAAAGGGAGCGAATATTTTGGCAGAAAGAGAATTTTTTACTTCGGAATCGGTAACGGAAGGACATCCGGATAAAATTGCCGATCAAATCTCAGACAGCATTTTGGACGCAATTTTAGCACAGGACCCGGACGGACGTGTTGCCTGCGAAACAGTAGTCAGCACCGGGTTAGTACATGTTGTCGGTGAAATTTCGACATCTTGCGATATTGATATCAATAAAATTATTCGTGAAACGATTCGACGCATCGGTTATGATCGTGCGAAATACGGATTTGATGCGGATACTTGCGGGGTGTTGGTGTCGATTGATGAACAGTCGCAAGATATCGCTATCGGTGTAGACAGCTCGTTGGAAGCAAAAGAAAAAAGTGAAGACAGCTTTGACGAAATCGGCGCCGGGGACCAAGGTCTGATGTTCGGCTATGCAGTTCGTGAAACGCCTGAATTGATGCCGTTGCCGATCTCGTTAGCACATCGTTTGGCGCGACGTTTGACGGAAGTTCGCAAGGACGGTATTTTGCCGTATTTGCGTCCGGACGGTAAAACGCAAGTAACCGTAGAATATGTGGATGGTAAGCCGGTACATATTGATACAATCGTTATCTCGACACAGCATAGCCCTGAAATAAAGACAGCAGAATTACGTAACGATATTATCGAGCAGGTCATCAAGCCTATTTTGCCGGATACTTTATATGACAATAAAACGAAGCTCTATATTAATCCCACAGGGCGCTTTGTTATTGGCGGTCCGCAAGGGGATGCCGGCTTGACCGGTCGTAAAATTATTGTGGATACCTATGGCGGGATGGCTCGTCACGGCGGCGGTGCATTTTCCGGTAAAGATCCGACAAAGGTGGATCGCTCAGCTGCCTATGCAGCACGCTATGTGGCGAAAAACATTGTTGCGTCGGGAATTGCAGATCGGTGCGAAATTCAGTTGGCATATGCGATCGGCGTAGCACACCCGGTATCGATTTTAGTTAACACCTTCGGCACGGGTAAGGTTCCCAATGAGAAAATTACGGATCTGGTTCGTACTCATTTTGATTTACGCCCGGCAGCGATCATTCGTAACCTCGATTTACAACGACCGATTTATGCACAGATAGCGGCGTACGGCCATTTCGGCAGAACGGATATTGATTTACCCTGGGAACAAACCGATAAAGCAGATGAATTGCGCAAAGATGCAGGATTATAAGAAGACGGTACATGCCGTCTTCTTTTTCACATAGGAGAAGCTATGACGGTAGCGGAAATTATCATTAATCGACCGACTAAACATTTGCAAAAATGTTTTTCATATCGTATTCCTACTCACATGGAATACATTACCCCCGGTTGGCGAGTGATCATCCCATGGGGAAACGGTCACGAAGAGGGTATCGTTTGGGAGACTCGACCGGAAACATCGGAGGATGCAACGCTCGATCTAAAAAGTGTTTTTGCGACAATAGGAGATACTGCTTGGTTTACATCGGAAATGCTGGCACTTGCAGAATGGATTGCAAGCTACTATGTATGTCCTTTGATCGAAGCATTGCGTTTGTTTTTAGTGGATAAAAAAACAGTCAAAAGCCAAACTCGCTATACTTTGACGATATCAGGGCAAAAAAAAATAGCACTTGAGAATATTCCTGCAAACCATCAAAAACCTCTGAAGAACTATTTTCCCAATATGCTGGAGGCGCTTGCCAATGGCTGGATCAAAGGTGAACTAAAACGGCTGAGTGATTCACGATTTGCGAGTGAAGTCGTTTGGGACGCAGCCATTGATCCCGCACTATCGCAACTTATGCGTACTCCTCGTCAGCAGGAGTTGGTTCTCTTTTTAACAGAGCATCCTGAGCAAACATCGGAAGAATTAAATGCCGCGGGATTTTCTGCCGCATTACGCAAATCGGCACTCAGCAATGGATATATAAGTACTCACGAAAAGTGTAACACTCATGCCGTTATTCGGGATCATTTGCCCTCACTTACATCGTCACAAGAGCAAGCGTTGGCAAACGTCACGTCAGCGCTAAACGAAAAACGGCACGAAACGTTTTTGCTACATGGAGTGACGGCCAGCGGCAAAACGGAAATATACTTGCGCGCTACCGCTAACGCCGTAGAGAAAGGCAAAAATGTCTTGGTGTTGGTGCCAGAAATTTCGTTAACAGATCAATTGGTTCGTCGATTTACGGCACGCTTTGGAGCGGAAAAAATATTTTGCCAACACAGCGGCCTGATGGAGCGGGAACGCTTTGATAACTGGAGGCGTGTGCGCGCGGGCCGGGGAAATATTGTGATCGGACCTCGTTCTGCCATATTTATGCCGGCAGAAGAAATCGGCCTTATTGTTATCGATGAAGAATACGATGCCAGCTACAAACAAAGTGAGCAGACACGGTATCATGCCAGACGTGTGGCGGAGTGGCGTGCACGTTGGCATCATTGTCCGCTCGTTTTAGGCGCGGCAACACCTTCGATGGAAAGTTATTATCGCGCTGAAAATGGTGAAATCACTACACTATTGCTCCCGGAACGTATCGGCGGTGTATCCTTACCGAAAATGCATATTGTCGATATGCGCAGCGAGCTGGAGGCGGGGAATCGTTCCATTCTTTCACGGGAATTGTATCAGACGATGCAAACGATGCTTTCGCAGGGACGTCAAATTATTTTGCTTTTAAACCGACGCGGCTATGCCACTCATGTTTCCTGTCGGACATGCGGTTATGTTTTAACCTGTCCTCATTGCGACTTGCCTTATACTTACCATTTACCAACCCATACTTTACAATGCCATCGTTGCGGCGGTGAAAGGGAGATGCCCACAAGCTGTCCGAATTGTGCCAGTAAAGCGATTAAATATTTTGGACTCGGCACGCAACGCGCGCAAAAAGTGGTAGCGGAAGCATTTCCCCGGGCGAAAGTCCTGCGTTTGGATACGGATAATGCAGGGAATGCAAGGCGGCGCGCAGAAATTTTAGATGCCTTTGCGCAGGGGAAAGCCGATATTTTGTTGGGGACGCAGCTGGTGGCAAAAGGCCATGATATTCCTAATGTCGGCTGTGTCGGAATTTTAAGCATCGATGCATTGTTAAATCGCCCGCAATATAATGCGGCGGAACAGGTATTTCAATTGGTTGTGCAAGCAGCCGGACGCGCAGGACGTAAAGACGGTGAGGGGCGCGTCATTGTGCAAACATACCATCCGGGGCATTATGCATTGCAGGCGGCCTGCACTAATGAATGGCAGAATTTTTATACCGAAGAACTTGAACTGCGCGAGTATTTGCACTACCCGCCGTATTTTGAACGCGCTAAAATCAGCGCTTTTGCGGAGAGTCAAGAAAAAGCGCAAAGTCATTTACAAGTGCTATTTGATGATCTTGTAAAAATCCTTGCAGGAAAAGTGGTAGAAGTGGAATATACGGATATTTATCCTGACTATCAGGCTAAATTACGTGGCCGGTTTTATATGTCGTTTCAAATCGCAGCCAAAAATCTTGACGTGGTTAGAGAGCATATGAAGCAAAGCGCTCTATGGCAAGTAAATGGTATAATAATAGATATGGAAATGAGTTAATATACAAAAGAGGTGACACGATTGGCAGTCCGTAAAATTGTGTTAGCGGGCGCGCCCGTGCTGAAAACAAAGGCGCAACCCGTTACAAAAATGACAAAATCGATTAAAACTTTGCTGAAAGATATGAAAGATACGTTATATGATGCCAACGGCGTGGGCCTTGCAGCACCACAAGTCGGTGAATCCTTACGGATCTTTGTGATTGATGACGGCAACGGTTATGTGGAATATATTAACCCGGAAATTATTACTTTATCTGATGAAAAAGAAGAAATGACGGAAGGTTGCTTGAGTGTTCCCGGTTTTGTGGGAGTGGTCGAGCGCTCTACCGGCGTTACCGTACGATATGAAGATCGAAATGGGCGTACGCATGAGGTAAGCGCAACGGGGCTGTTGGCGCAGGCTATCCAACATGAAAATGACCATATTGATGGTACTCTTTACATCGAACGTGCGAAAAATTTATATAAAGAAAATGAAGGAACGATCGAATGAGAGTTGTCTTCATGGGGACACCGCAATTTGCTGTACCCTGTCTGGAGTCGATGCTAACAAATCCGAACGCGGAGATTGTCGGCGTATATACCCAACCGGACCGGGTCAATCGTCGCGGTAAAAAAATGAGCTTTTCACCGGTGAAAGAATGTGCCCTTGCGCATGATTTGCCGTTGTATCAGCCGGCAACACTACGCGATGCCGACGCGCAAAAAGAATTACAGGAGCTTGCACCGGAACTTTTAATCGTAGTGGCTTATGGTCAAATTCTCCCGGCGAAAGTTCTTGAAATTCCGCGTCTTGGTGCGATCAATGTTCATGCATCATTATTACCTAAGTATCGCGGCGCAGCACCGATACAGTACAGTCTGCTCAATGGCGATGAGACGACCGGTGTCACTATTATGCATTTGGATGAAGGCATGGATACCGGTGATATCATTTTACAACGCAGTATTGATATTCCTACTGATTGGGAGTTTAATCAATTATCTGGGCGCTTATCTACACTCGGTGCAAAAGCCTTACAAGAGGTCTTGGCTGATGCGGATACAGCGATTAGCAATGCTACACAGCAAGCACACGATCGGGCCACATATACCGGGAAAATTGCTAAAGAATGGGGACGAATCCACTGGAGTAAAAATGCGCGCACCATTCATAATTTAGTGCGCGCATTGCATGCGAATCCGGGAACCTATACATTTTTCCGCGAAAAACGTTTGAAAATTCATCAGACCGCTCTGACAAAAACGCATGCGACGCTTTTACCGGGCGAATTATTGGTGGACGGTACGGATATTTTTGTCGGTACGGGTGAGGGGAGCTTGCAGCTTTTGAAAGTGCAGCCGGAAAGCAAACGGAATATGCAGACGGCTGAGTTTATTAATGGCTACCAAATAAAATCAGGTGAAGTCCTTGGCGAACAGACAGATTGACGAAACGTTACAAAATCGTAATCTCTACCTGCGCTTGACCTTGTTGACGTGGGTAACATTAGGCGCGATCGTTTTTGCGATTGCGTATTTATTGGCGCCCGGATTAACTTTGCTGCATCCTGTTTTGCCGAATCTTGCATACGTTTTGGCGGCCGCGGGCGTTATCTTCAGCGGCGGCCTGATTGCATGCATCGGCGTGGCGTTGGAGACTCATCACGAATTGCCCTTGGGAATTTTGCGTAGCGCCAGTAAAGCGGTATATATGTTTTTACCGTATTGCATTTTGTGGGGCAAAGTATTCCGTATTCCGAAAGAACATGTCGCCCAGTCGTTGGTAGATTTAATTAATACGTTGTCAGAGCGTTATTTGCCCCAACTCAAGCCGGAAGATATTATGCTGCTGACACCGCATTGCTTGCAAAATGATACTTGTCCGATTAAAGTAACGCGCGATGCGTTTGCCTGTCGTGAATGCGGGCGTTGTCCGGTGGGAGGGCTGGTTCATCTTGCCAAAACATATGGAGTTTCCTTATATATCGCCACCGGAGGAACCTTTGCGCGTCTTTTAGTAAAAAAACATCGTCCTAAAGCGATTATTGCGATCGCTTGTGAACGGGATCTGGTTTTGGGAATGAGGGATGTTTTTCCGATTTTAGTTTTCGGAGTTTTAAATAGTCGTCCCTATGGTCCCTGTTTCAATACCCAAGTGGATCTGCAAAAAGTAGATAAAGTATTAGCCCATTTGTTAGGAGAAAAGAAGTCTGTTGAAAACTGCTCGAGAAATAGCGCTCGTCGTCTTGCGTAAGGTGCTTGTGGAAGAGGCTTATGCAAATATTGCCTTGCAACAAGTACTTACCACATGGCCTGCTGAAGATCGCGAACGCCGGTTTGCCACCGAAATTATTTACGGTGTAATTCGTAAGAAAAATTATTTGGAATGGATATTAGGCCGTTTAAGTCGCCAGCCGTTGGCAAAATTGGATGCGGATGTACGACTCATTTTGTTGTGCGCATTATATCAAATTATTTTTCTAAACAGTGTACCTGCGCGCGCGGCCATTAACGAAGCCGTCGAGATGACGAAAAAAGTATCGCATCGTGGCAGTGCAGGTTTTGTAAACGGTTGCTTACGCAGCTATTTACGCAAGCAGGAAGAGTTTAACATTCCGCAACGGACAAATGATCCTATTACCTATTTAAGTCTTACATATTGTCAGCCTAAGTGGTTTGCTCAATGGGCTGTTCGCACATGGGGCATGGAGCGCACAGAAGAGCTGTTTGCTTATTTTATGCAGCCGGCGCCACTCACTGTGCGTGTGAATACGCTTCTGGAAACTCGGGATGAGGTTATACGAAATTTAACATCTCGCGGTGTAGACGTAGTAAAACTTGCCGTTCCTGAAGGACTTTCCATTAGCAGGGGAGGGATTGCCGCCATTCGTGAAGAGCTGCAAAGCGGAATTTTATATGTCCAGGATGAAGCGGCTATGTGGGTGGCACATGCGGTTTCTCCACAACCGGGTGAAACCATATTGGATTTATGTGCAGCGCCCGGCGGCAAAACCACTCACTTAGCACAAATCATGGAAAATCAGGGAGAAGTTATTGCCTGTGATTTATATTCTCACAAACAACAGCTGATTTGGGATAATTGTAAGCGGTTGGGCGTAACTATCGTTTCTGCAGTGGTGCAGGACGCCACTAAAGAAAATCCGGATTGGCAAAAAAAATTTGATAAAGTACTCGTTGATGCCCCTTGTTCCGGATTAGGAGTTATCGTACGTCGCCCGGATCTTAAATGGCGACGTACGTCAAAGGAATTAAAAGACTTTCCGCTCTTGCAGCAGGCAATCGTAGAACGTGCCGTTACGTATTTAAAACCGGGCGGTCGCTTAGTGTACAGTACCTGTACACTGAATCCGGAAGAGAATGAAGGCGTAAGAGAAAGAATTTCACAAGCACACTCCCAATTGCAGCCGTGCACTATTTCGCTGGAAAATACGATCAATACAGATGAGTATAGATTTTGGCCGCCGGAATCGAAAACAGACGGTTTTTATATTTGCGCTTGGGAAAACAAAATATGAAACAAAATATTTGGGGTAAAAACCTCCCGGAATTACGGACTTTAATGAAGGAACTTGGCGCTCCCGGATACCGCAGTCAGCAGTTGTTCGATTATATGTATAAGCGTGGTATTTTACATTTTGACGAAATGGCGCAATTGCCGAAAGCATTGCGCAACAAACTGATAGAATCGTGGGTCATCGATTTTCCGACCATTGTGCGTGAACAACGGAGCAGCGACCGGAAAACCGCCAAACTGTTGCTGCGTTATAGCGATAACTCATTGATTGAAACAGTACTGATGAACCAGCCGTACGGTTATTCCGTATGCATTTCCACACAGGTAGGGTGCGCGGTCGGCTGTACATTCTGTGCCTCCGGTTTAACCGGTTTGCAACGTAATTTAACGGCCGCAGAGATGTTGGCACAGATTTATTTGTGGCAATTTCTCTATGATATCAAAATTCACTCTTTCGTGTTGATGGGCTCCGGAGAACCTTTGCAAAATTATGACAACGTACTTTCTTTCATGAAAATGTGCCATGATTTTGAAGGATTAACGATAAGTTATCGAAATATGACGCTATCGACGTCAGGTATTACACCTAAAATTTATGATTTGGCTAAAGAAAAATTGCCGATTACATTAGCGCTTTCGTTACATGCACCGAACGATACAATCCGCAATCAAATCATGCCGATCAGTAAATGGTATCCCTTGCCGGAACTATTGGAGTCGTTACAATTTTATACCCAAACCACTCGCCGGCGCGTGACTTGTGAATATATTCTTTTGGCAGGAGTCAATGATCAGCCGGAACATGTCGCCGAGTTGGCGCAAATGATTCGTCCGTTGCGCGCGCATGTAAATTTGATTCCATTAAATGAGAGCCCGGGAATTCCTTACCGACGACCAGAAATGAAACATTCACAGGAATTTTGTGAACAGTTGCAAAAGCAGGGAATAGCCGCTACCATCCGTAAAGAGATGGGAACAGAAATTCAAGCCGCCTGTGGTCAACTCAAAATGAAATTTGTTAGGGATAATGCCTAGTTTGACGCTGTATTTGATAGATGATACGATATTCATATATTGATTAAATTTACTGTTAAGGTGGTTTCATGAAAAGTTTTGGTATCACCAAACGTGGTCTTGTGCGTCCTACCAATGAAGACGCTTTCCGCATCGTTTTGCCATCGCTTTTTATTGTGGCGGACGGAATGGGGGGACACGTTGCCGGTGAGATCGCAAGCCACATAGCCATTGAACGTGTATCGGATTATGTGAGCGGTGAACGTTCGGAGCTTTGGAACGAAGTCACATTAAAAGATGCTGTCAATCAAGCAAATATCGCTATCCGTGAACGTGTTAACAACGAGCCGGATCTGGCCGGTATGGGGACAACGCTTTTAGTCGCGCGTGTCGAAGAAGATTTATTCTTTTGGGCGCATGTCGGAGATAGCCGAATTTATCGCTACTATCGTGGGCAATTAACCCAGATTACAGTAGATCATTCCTTGGTTACCGAAATGGTTCACGAAGGTACATTAACTGAGGAACAGGCGAAATTTCATCCGTCGCGTAATGTAATTACCCGTTCCGTCGGTACAACGGATACTTTGGAAGTCGACACGGGTCGATTGACGCTGCAACCGGAAGAAATGATTATGATGTGCACTGACGGTGTTTATAATATGGTTTCGGACGCAAAATTACGTGATATTTTAATTACGAATGAAAATGCGCCGGAAGCGTGTGCTCGCTCGATAATGCGTGAAGTATATCTCGGCGGGGCCAAAGATAACGCAACCGTGCTCGTAATCAGCAATACGTAAGAGAAAGTGATGGTGTAAAATAATATGATTGGACGGCTTTTAGACAATCGTTACCAGCTGACTGAAAAAATTGGCAGCGGTGGTATGGCTGATGTCTACCGTGCCCAAGACGTGCTACTGGATCGTGTCGTTGCCGTAAAAATACTGCACAGCAACTTTTCCACTGATAACGATTTTGTCGTACGATTCCGAAGAGAAGCGCAAGCGGCTGCAAAATTGTCGCACCCCAATATCGTCAATATTTACGATGTCGGCAAAGACAATGAAGTATATTATATCGTCATGGAATACGTCGGCGGTGAAACGTTAAAAGACTATATTGCGCGTCAGGGGAGACTTTCCAATGAAGCGGCTGTCCGGATTGCGATAGAAATTGCAGAAGCATTGGAACATGCACATGCTAACGGCATCATTCACTGCGATATTAAACCGCATAATATTTTGGTTACCAAAACCGGCCGGATTAAGGTGGCAGATTTCGGTATTGCCCGTGCGATCAATACAGTTACGATTGCCAATAAGCAATCCGTGCTCGGTTCCGTACATTATTTTTCGCCGGAACAGGCCAGTGGGGATCCGTTGACACCACAAACGGATATGTATTCTTTGGGCATCGTGCTGTATGAAATGCTCACAGGACATCTTCCTTTTGAGGGGGAAACCGCTGTCAGTATTGCTTTAAAGCATATGCAGGAAGATATTCCGAAACCGGTAAAATACAATCCAACCATTTCACCAATGTTGGAAGACTGCGTCATGAAAGCGCTACAAAAAGATCCGCATAAACGGTTCAGCGATATTTCGGAAATGATTGCAGAATTACGTTTAGCGCAGGGTTTAGTAACACCCAAAAACACAGCAACCGGTCGACATGATTTTTCTACCGGTCAATTTCCGCGTACCCGGCCGATTCCTAAGAAGGATCTGGAACCGAAAGAAAGTATGTTGACGCCGATTTTATCTTGGCCGGTTCGATGGATTGTTTTGGGCATTGCCGGACTATTCTTATTGGCATCGGGCATTGCTTTTTGGATGTTTGGCGATTTTTGGAGCCCGGACTCAATAACATTGCCGAATGTGGTAGGGCAACAGGTAGAAGTGGCACAAAAAACGTTGACTAGCAAAAAACTAAATGTTCGTATCAGCGAAATTGCGAGTGAAGATGTCCCCATCGGTCAAGTCATTTCGCAAACGCCGAGCGCAGGAATGGAAGTAAAAACGCATCGTATTATTCATCTGACAGTCAGCAAAGGCGGGAGCAATATTTTAATTCCCGACTTAACAGGCTTAACGATTGAGCAGGCTACTGCCAAGCTGAACAGCATTCACTTGCGACTTGGCAAAATTGAAGAGAGGGAAGATAGCAGTCGACCCTTAGATACTATCATCGGACAGTCACCGCTGGCCCCGAATAAAGTGGAAGCGGACACCAGTGTAAATGTAGTTGTCAATAAAAAAGATATGGTCAGCCGTGCAACAACACCGGGGGTTGTTGGCAAAACATGGCAGGAAGCAAAGCAAATCTTAGCCCAGGCAGATTTGACCGTCGGTTCTTTAACGCGCGGCGGGAAAACTGTCACTCCTGCGGATGGCG
>NZ_CABSTC010000030.1:0-15963 GCF_902480485.1 uncultured Negativicoccus sp.
TGACACCAGGCGAGTATTACGAAACGCCAGAGGGAAAAGCATATCGGAAACGGCGGCAGAAAGAAATTCAAGAGAATATCAAGAATCTGAACTTTTAGATCTCGCTCAAAAGTCGGAGGTGAAACAGATGACGGAAGAAGAAATGCTGAAACAGACGCGGGAATTCATGAAGAAACTGAACAGTCGGCCAATGCCCGAGTCGGTGAAGTGGGAGATCGAGCGGCTGGAGGCGATCGAGTCGGGCGAGTACGCGAAAACACCAGGAGCGATACAGACACGAAAGGAAATCGAGGAGGGTCTGACCTTTTAGGTAACACTCAAAAGGGTGATGAGCATTTAGCCTATATCAATTCTTTACCGTATACCGTAAGGGGTGAATAGCGATGACGCTGGAAGAACTGAAAGCGGACGTACTGTCTAGGGAAGCAGAAGCGAAACGAGTGGCGAACGAAGTACCGAAGCAGGACGGGGAACGGGTCAAGAACATCTGGTATCTGGGGAACGAGCCTCTGTATTACGCGCTGGAGAAGATCAAGATGACGGATCGGTACGCAGTCGCGATACAGACGATTTACGAAGTGGAGAAGAAACGGCTGGAGAAAGAGTATCAGAACGTGGACATAATGTTTCGCGACGAGATGATACGGGAGGAACTGGAGTATCTTCTACACGCGGAAACGTCGGAGGAGGAGATGACTCTAGCAGTGGAAGTACCAGACACGCGGACGGAAGCACAGAAAGCGTGGGACGGAGTAGCGACAATGATGAACGAACTGGAAGCGGACAGCCTGATGAACAGACTGAAAGAGTAGAAAAAAGACCAAAGCCCGAGACAATTCGTCGCGGGCGTTTTTATTCCACAGAAGAAGCGCGGCAAGCCTTTACGGAAGAAACGCAAAGCGCAGGAAAGCGCATGGAATACAACAAAGACGCTATTAATACCTATTTACGCCTGACTGATAACGGGCGCATTAAGGACATGGTGGGCGAGAAAAATCGCAGCAGCTATTCAATCGGGAAGTCTGTTATATTCGAACACAAAAAAAGGAGCGAGTCTGTTTGCTGCGGCTAATCTTAGCCCGCAGTCTTACAACACGACTCGTTCCTTTACTGATAACAGTATAGCAAAGGACGAATCGACTGTCAACGCTACACAAGAAAACGAAGACTCCTCACTTGAAAGAATGAAACAAGTCGCTGACGAGAAATTGAGTAGCGGGGAGAAAAACGTTACAGGCAAACGGATTTACACGCCACAAGACCTTGAAGAACATATCGTCAATGCGTACCGCAACAGAAACGAAGTACGTTATTCTAACGCAATGAGCGAAAGCGAAACGCACAAGTACAGCGAAAGCGAAGTACAAGAAGCGTTTAAGGGGCAAAACGTCGCACGAACGGATAACGGGTATGAAATTACCTTTAACAACGGTAACAAGCTTGTTATTACCGAAACGGGCGAATTGTACCGTGCCGACGGTAAACGCGTCCGCGGTTCGTACCGTGACGGCGTAATTACTTTAACCGATATGGCAAGCCCGTTTACTCTTGGACACGAAAAATTACACTTTGCTAAAGATGTTTTGTACACGCCTAAAGAAATGGTCTTTCATTGACAAAGCGACACGTAAACGCCTTGCGAAAGAGGGCAACGCCAATCCGACGGAGTTGGAAGTCGAAGAACGCGCGGCCGACTGGTACGCAGAATGGGAACAGAAACGCAGTAAACCTGCAGGCGCATTACAACGTCGTGCTTAGCAATAAAAAAGAGGCAGCAGATGCTGCCTCTTTTTTTTTATTGTGGTTTGACTAAGACGCCGAACGGCGTTTCTTTATAGGCGTCGGTGTCCAGCACTTCGGTCGCGTAGCGATCATAATCGAAATGTTTGTATATATACTCCAAGGTTTCTTTGTCCTCGGGATCTTTTACCAAGGACGTTTTTGGCATTTCCTGTAAAATATTGTACGCGGCGCCGTCTAAAGTGCTTTTGTAGAAGAAGTCGAAAAGACAGGTGACCATCATGTCATCCGCTTCGGCGGGGTCCATGTCCTCATCGGGATAGATGTGCAGGTAGGCCAGCCATTCGGCGAGCAGGCGGTCATCGGTGAGCAGCGTTTCCGACAAGCGATTCTTATGCGTTTCACGGTAGGCGGCAAGCTCTTTCGTCAGGTTGGCTTCGCCGACGGTGAGGTCGTGTTCGGGAACAGTGTCTTGTAAATACTTGCGAGCGAGTTCGGTCAGATTGTTTTGGTTCATGGCGGCCTCCCTTACGAGAATAAGTAATGATGTAAAAACAGCGCGAATAATATTGGATATTTCCATACGTGTATTATAACAGCATTTCTCCACATTTCATGCGGTAAGGTTGTCTGCGTAAGGCGCGCGATATCTTATTATCATACCGGCCGACGGGAGCGCATGTATACATTACACATAGCGCTGACGGTTGTGTTTTGGGGGCAGATTCTTTACAATAGACGTAATGACTTAGAGGAGGGAACGATATGACGCAACAGCAGGAGACGATTCGTAAATTTAAAAGCGTACTGGTCGCCAATCGCGGTGAAATTGCGATTCGTGTCTTTCGCGCATGTAATGAGCTGGGGATTCGCACGGTCGCGATCTACTCGAAAGAGGACTCGCTTTCCCTGCATCGCAATCGCGCCGATGAGGCGTACTTGGTAGGGAAAGATAAATCAGCGATTGATGCGTACCTGGATATCGAAGATATTATTCGCGTCGCTAAGGAGCAGGAAGTCGACGCGATTCATCCGGGCTACGGCTTTTTAGCGGAAAATCCTGAATTCGCACGGCGTTGCGAGGCGGAAGGGATTCGTTTTATCGGTCCGCGTCCGGAGCATTTGGAAATGTTCGGCGATAAGATCAATGCCCGCAAGCAGGCCGAGGCTGCCGGTATCAAAATGGTGCCGGGGAGCGACGGTCCGGTAGAAAGCGCGGAGGACGTCAAGGCGTTCGCGGAAAAAGTCGGTTTGCCGATTATCATCAAAGCGGTCTACGGCGGCGGCGGGCGCGGCATGCGCGTTGTCGAACGTTTGGAAGATATTGAGGAAGCGTTTGAACGCTCGACGTCGGAGGCGCAAATCAGCTTCGGTAACGGCGCGGTGTATCTCGAAAAGTACATTCGCAATCCAAAGCATATTGAGGTTCAAATCTTAGGCGACAACAAAGGTAATGTCGTGCATTTGTTTGAACGTGACTGCTCGATCCAGCGCCGCCACCAGAAAGTGGTGGAAATCGCTCCGGCCTTCGCGTTGCCGTTGGAGTTGCGTAAGAAGATTTGCGAAGCGGCCGTGCGGTTGATGAAAAATGTCAATTACGTCAATTCGGGTACGGTAGAATTTTTGGTCGCGCCCGAAGGTGAATTTTATTTCATCGAAGTCAATCCGCGTATCCAAGTCGAGCATACCGTGACGGAAATGATCACGGATATCGACATCGTTCAGACGCAAATTATGATTGCGGAAGGATACAATTTCGCCGATCCGGAAATCGGAATTCCCGAACAGGATAAAATCGAGCATCACGGCAATGCCATTCAATGCCGGATCACAACGGAAGATCCGGAAAATCATTTCTTCCCGGATACGGGTAAAATTATCGCTTACCGCAGCGGCGGCGGCTTCGGCATCCGGCTGGATGCCGGCACGGCATACACCGGCGCGGTGATTACGCCGTACTATGATTCGCTGTTGGTGAAGGCGACCACGCATGCGCTGACGCATGCGCTGGCCGTGAAAAAGATGGCGCGCGTATTGCGGGAGTTCCGCGTGCGCGGCGTGAAAACGAATATTTATTTTCTGCTGAATTTGCTGGCGGCTCCTGAATTTTTAGACGGAACGTATGATGTGAATTTCCTTGATTCCCATCCGGAACTGTTCGAGTTGCCGAAACCGAAAGATCGCGGCACGAAGTTGTTGCGCTACATCGCGGATACGACGGTCAACGGTTACGCGCATGAAGGACCGCAAAACAAACCGGATTTCCCCGAACTCGCGTTTCCGGAAGCGAAGGGACCGGCGCCGCGCGGCACAAAGCAGCTGCTCGATGAAATGGGACCCGAGAAATTCGCTAAATGGGTGCAGGAGCAAAAGGAAGTATTCTTTACGGATACCACGTATCGTGACGCGCACCAGTCGCTGTTCGCGACGCGCTTGCGCAGTTACGATATTTTAGGCGCGATCGGCGCGACGGCGCGTCGTTTGCCGCAACTTTTTTCCTTTGAGAATTGGGGCGGCGCGACGTTTGATGTGGCGTATCGCTTCTTGGATGAAAGTCCGTGGGATCGCTTGCGTCGCATGCGCAAAGCGGCGCCGAATATTTTGTTCCAGATGCTGACCCGCGGCGCGAATACGGTAGGCTATACGAACTATGACGAAACCGTTATTCGTCACTTTATCGCGCAGGCGGCGGAACACGGTGTCGATGTTTTCCGTATCTTTGACTGCCTGAACAATCTGGATCACATGACGATCACGATTGATGAAGTGCGCAAGCAAAATAAACTCGCGGAAGTGGCGCTTTGCTACACGGGCGACCTGCTCGATAAAAAACGGCAGAAATACGATCTCGCTTACTATGTGAAAATGGCGAAAGAATGCGCGGCCGCCGGCGCGCACATGATCGCCATTAAAGATATGGCGGGGCTCATTAAGCCGGAAGCCGCTTACGCGTTGACGGCGGCGATCAAAGACGCGGTCGATTTACCGCTGCACCTGCACTCGCATGAGGGCGCGGGGAATATGATTTATTCCTACGCGAAAGCGGTTGACGCTGGCGTGGATATCATCGATCTCGCGATGCCGGCATTTTCCAACGGCACGAGTCAGCCTTCGATGTCCACCATGTGGTACGCATTGTCCGATCATCCGCGGCAGCCGAAGCTGGATATTCGTGCGGTGGAAGAATTGAACCAGTATTGGGAAGGCGTACGACCGTACTATCGCGGTGTCGATCATACCTCGTCGTATCCGAACACCACGGTTTACATGCATGAAATGCCGGGCGGACAGTTCTCGAACTTGCGTCAGCAGGCGGCGGCCGTCGGCCTCGGTGATCGCTGGAATGAAGTTTGTGAACGGTACGCCGAAGTGAATATGATGTTCGGCGATATCATCAAAGTCACGCCGTCGTCGAAAGTCGTCGGTGATATGGCGTTGTTCATGGTACAGAACGGTCTGCATGAACAGGATATCTACGAGCGCGGCAATACGTTGAGTTATCCGAAGTCGGTCATCGAATTTTTCGAAGGCAAATTGGGTACGCCGTACGGCGGTTTCCCGGAAAAATTACGCAACGTGATTCTGCGCGGCCGCGTGCCGGAAGGCGAACCGGTACCGGTGTCGGTCGATTTGACGAAAGTCAAAGCAGAAATGGCGGAAAAAGGTTTGCCGACGCGACCGGAAGATGTCTCGGCCTATACCATTTATCCCGATGTCTTCAGCCAATACTCCGAACGTTATGAAAAATACGGTGATTTGTCCGTTTTGGATACGCCGACGTTCTTCTTCGGCATGACCCGCGGCGAAGAAATTCGCACGACGATTGAAAAAGGCAAGACGCTGGTCATTCGGCTGATGAGTATTCATCAACCGGACGAAAAAGGCAATCGCGTGGTGCAGTTTGAGTTGAACGGCATGCCGCGTGAAGTCGTGGTTCATGATAATAATCTGGAAACGACAATGACGGGCGGGCGCAAAGCCGAAAAATCCAATCCGGGCGAAGTCGGCGCGACGCTTTCCGGTTCGGTTGTCAAAGTTCTTGTGAACTTGGGTGATGCCGTGGAAAAAGGCGATCCTTTGGTCGTTACCGAAGCGATGAAGATGGAAACGAGCATTACCGCGCCGATCAGCGGCAATGTGGGCGATATCCTCGTCAAAGCGGGTTCTCGTATCGAATCCGGAGATTTACTGCTTGTAATTGAATAATAAAAGAGTGTCAAGCAAAAAGCTTGACACTCTTTTTTCCTCTTGCTATAATAGGCGGGTAAGAGAGGGCTGCGATGGAACTCAAAAAACTCGTTTGGCATGGGGAATTACTTGCCACTTACGGCGCGTTGCTCGCCGAGCGTCCCCGTCAATGTATGGAATTATATTATAACGATGACTATACGCTGGCTGAGATTGCGGACCGTTTAGGCGTGTCGCGGCAGGCGGTGCATGATAATCTGCAGCGCGCGCTGCGCGATTTGGAGCAATACGAAGCGGCGCTGAAACTGGTCGAAGACCAAAAGCGGCGGCGCGAAGTCATGGCGCGCATGGAAGGTGATTTACCCCCGGCGTTTCTGCAAAAATGGCAGACGGAGTGGAAGATATTGAGCGGAAAGGAGAGCACATGGCATTTGAAGGTTTAGGCGAAAAGCTGCAACAGGCATTTGCGGATTTGCGCGGCAAGGGAAAACTTTCCGAACGCGATATCGACGCGGCTCTGCGTGAGATACGACGTGCCCTCTTGGAAGCGGACGTCAATTTCAAAGTCGCTAAAGATTTTATCGCCAACGTTCGCACCAAAGCGATGGGTGAGGAAGTATTCGGCAGTTTGAAGCCGGATCAGACGGTGATCAAAATCGTTCGCGATGAATTGACCGAGCTTTTGGGCGGCACCAGCAGTAAGCTGATGTTGAGCTCCAACGGCGTGACGGTTATCATGCTTGTCGGCTTGCAAGGCGCCGGTAAGACGACGACCGCCGGTAAGCTCGCGCTTATGCCCAAGAAAAAAGGGCACAAGCCGTTGTTGGCCGCCTGTGACGTGTACCGTCCGGCCGCGATCAAACAGCTGCAGGTACTCGGTGAGCAAATCGATATTCCGGTGTTCCGCATGGATGAGAAAGTCGATCCCGTACGGATTGCCAAATACGCTTTGCAAACGGCGAAATCGTACGGTCAGGACGTATTGATTTTGGATACGGCGGGCCGCTTACATATTGATGAAAAATTGATGGCCGAGCTGCAAAATATCAAAGCGGAAGTACATCCGCACGAAATTTTGCTCGTGCTCGACTCCATGACCGGTCAAGACGCGGTCACGACGGCGCAGGCGTTCGATGAAACGCTCGGCATTGACGGCACCATTCTGACGAAGATGGACGGCGATGCGCGCGGCGGCGCGGCGTTGTCCATTAAGGCGGTCACCGGCAAACCGATCAAATTGATCGGCGTCAGCGAAAAACTCGCCGACGGTTTGGAAGAATTTTATCCGGATCGTATGGCGGGACGCATTTTGGATCTCGGCGATTTGCAGAGTCTGCTCGAAAAGGCGCAACGCGAATTCGATGAAGACGAAGCCAAACGCATGCAGGAACAAATGGTCGCCGGCCAGTTCACGATGGATGATTTCCTCAATCAGCTGAATCAGATTCGGCGCCTCGGCTCGTTCCAGAGTATTCTCGGCATGATCCCGGGCATGGGGAAATTTAAAGACCAACTGAAAGATGTGGATTTGGAAGGCGGCGAGATCAAAAAGATCGAAGCCATCATTCAGTCCATGACATTGAAAGAGCGACAGGAACCGAGTATTTTGAACGGCAGCCGCCGTAAACGCATCGCGCAAGGCTCGGGAACGCGCGTGCAAGATGTCAATCGTTTCGTCAAGCAGTTCATGGAAATGCGCAAGATGATGAAGCGGATGAAGCGTTTCAATAAAAATAAGAATACAAAAGGCGGGTTCAACTTGCCTTTTATGCCTAAATAAGATTACTTCATAAGGAGGTGAAAGAACAGATGTTAAAAATTCGTTTAACCCGTCGCGGCGCGAAAAAAGTCCCGTTCTACCGTATTGTAGTCATGGAATCTTCGCTCCCGCAGAGTGGTCGTCCGGCCGACACGATCGGTTACTACGACTCGGTCAAACAACCGGCGGAACTCAAAATTGACGAAGAAAAAGCGTTGGCATGGCTTGCTAAAGGCGCCCAGCCGACGGATACCGTACGCACATTGTTCCGGCAACAAGGCATCATGGCTAAATTTGCCGAACTGAAAAAGTAAGCGAGGCGATTAGCATGCAAGAATTGGTCACGGTAATTGCCAAAGCGCTGGTTCGCAATCCCGACGCTGTGCGCGTTGACGTTGTCACCAAAGGAGATCTCGAAGTGTATAAATTGCACGTCGCTCCGGAGGATATGGGCAAAGTCATCGGTCGTCAGGGTCGGATTGCCAAGGCGCTGCGCACGGTAGTGCGCGCAGGTGCCATTAAGGAAAACAAAAAAGTTACAGTCGATATCGTCTAGGAGGCAACATGGAAGAAATGATTCTTCGCTGCCCCGTTTTGATCAAGTCCAAGGTCACGCAGGCATTGAAAGACAACATGCTGCGCGAAGTGCAAACCAACTTGGGCCAGGTCGAACAAGAATTGCAGCAGATCGAATTTCAGGCCAAACGCCTGTTAACCGAGCAGGCTCGCATTGATGCACAGGGTCTGATCAATTTGCGCGCGCAGATTGAACAGAATAAAGACAAACTGATGCAGATGAAAGCGAAGCTTACCGAAGAGCAAAAACGCATCAACGAGCTCGAAATGGGCGCGGAAATTCCGCGCGGACAGATGGAGCAGACCGTTACTGTCAAAGTCGGCGACGACTTGAACAAGTACATGGGAGCAGAAATTTTGCTGGAAGACGGCAAAATTATCGCATTTCGCAACTGATGTCTACGGATATGCTGGTGGTCGGCCGGATCGTCGCCGCGCATGGAGTGCGCGGTGAGGTACGGCTGAAACCGGACACGGACCGACCGGAGATGTTGACGGCGTTGCCGCATCTTTATCTGGGCGGCAACCGTTACCAAATCCAAAGTTCGCGTTTTCATAAACAAATGCTGATTGTGCAGTTCAAAGGCATCACTGACCGCAATGCGGCCGATGCGTTAATCGGTCTTTGGGCGGAACTTCCTCGCGAAGAACTGCCGCCGCGCGCGCAAGGACAATTTTATATTGTCGATCTGGTCGGCATGGAAGTCGTCACCGAAAGCGGCACCGTGCTCGGTACCTTGCAAGAGGTTTTACAGCCGGGAGCCAACGACGTGTTTGTCGTGCGCGGTGAACGTGAAGAAATTCTCGTTCCGGCGCTGAAACGCGTCGTGAGTGACATCGATCTCGATGCCAAACGACTCACGGTGACCGACGAGTTCTGGGCGAACTATCATGAAAATTGATATTGTCACGCTCTTTCCGGAATTTGCCGATGCTTTTTTTTCTCATAGCATTATTTCGCGAGCCCGCCAAGCGGGCTATTTGACGTTAGGTACAGTCAATCCGCGCGATTTTACGGATAATAAATTCCGGTACGTCGATGATACGCCATACGGCGGCGGCAACGGCATGCTATTGCAAGCCGAGCCGATCTTTAAGGCGGTCGAGAGCGTCTTGCCGCAAAAAAGGCCTGACGCCCGCGTGATTTTACTCAGTCCGACCGGCGCGCCTTTTACGCAAGAGAAGGCGAGCGAGCTGACGCAATACGAGCACTTGGTACTCGTCTGCGGTCATTATGAGGGCATTGACGCGCGCGTGGAAGATCACTTGGTCGACGAAAGCATTTCCATCGGCGACTACGTGCTCACGGGCGGAGAATTGCCCGCGTTCATTGTGGCGGACGCCGTGGCGCGTTTGCTGCCGGGGGTCCTCGGTACGCACGCCAGCGCGTTTGATGAATCGTTCATTGAGGGCACGTTGGAATATCCGCAGTATACGAAGCCGGCGGAATTTCGCGGGTATAAAGTACCGGAAATATTGCTGTCGGGGCATCACGCCAATATCGCGCGGTGGCGTCGCAAGCAATCACTGTTGCGCACGCGTGAGCGCCGTCCCGATTTATGGCGAAAATTGGTATTAAGCGATACCGACCGAAAATTACTGGCAGAGGAAGATACTTGATGGCGCATTTTTCTATCGGACTTGTCCATTATCCTATTTATAATAAACACGGCGACATCATCACAACGGCGCTGACCAACTATGATATTCACGACTTGGCGCGGTCGGCGACGACGTACGGCGTGGAAAATTATTATATTATCCATCCGAACTTCGCCCAGCGCAAGCTGGCCGAGGAAATCATGGAGCATTGGCAGACCGGGTTCGGCAGTACCTATAATCCGGATCGCAAAGATGCCTTCGCTCATGTTAAGCTTCGTGAAAATCTCGCGCAAGTACGGGAAGAAATTCATCGCGAAACGGGGCATCCGCCGCAAATCATCACCACGGATGCGCGCACTTACCCCAACACCGTCACATACCGGCAGGTACGGGAATGGTTGCAAACCACTGACAACTCATACTTGCTGCTTTTCGGTACGGGGTACGGCATGACGAAAGAAGCCATGCAATCGTTCGATTATATTTTAGAGCCGATTTACGGCGCCGGCGCTTACAATCATTTGAGCGTACGGTCCGCGGCCGCCATCATGTTGGACCGCCTTTGCGGAACCGAATGGTGGCAAGCATAAGGGGGAATTTTCATGTCCGGACACTCTAAATGGTCCAACATTAAACATAAAAAAGGTAAAAACGACGCTATTCGCGCTAAAATTACGACGAAAATCGGTAAGGAAATTACCGTAGCCGCTCGCTTGGGCGGCGCCGATCCGACCGGTAACATGCGTTTGAAGCTCGCTTTGCAGAAAGCGCGTGAAAACAACGTTCCGAAAGACAACATTCAGCGCGCCATCCAGAAAGGGATCGGCGCAACCGACGGCGGCGACTACGAAGAAATTACCTACGAAGGTTACGGCCCGTCCGGCGTCGCTCTTGTGGTCGAAGTCATGACCGATAATCGTAACCGCGCGGCGGCTGACGTACGCCATGCCTTTTCCAAGCACGGCGGCAACCTCGGTGAATCCGGCAGCGTCACCTGGATGTTTAAACGTAAAGGCGTGTTCGTTCTCCCGGGCGATGCCGGTGACGAGGAAGAACTCATGATGATGGCGCTTGACGCCGGCGCGGAAGACTTCAAAAACGATGATGACGATTATGAAGTATTGACGACTCCGGAAAATTACGATGCCGTCGAAAAAGCATTCCAAGACGCCGATATTGAAATGACGATCAGCAAAATCACCATGGTGCCCGACACCACCATTGCCTTAGACAGCGATGACGCCAGCAAAATGCAAAATCTGTTGGACGCGTTGGATGATCTTGACGATGTCAAAGACGTTTACAGCAACGCGGAACTGCCCGACGACGAAGAGGAAGAATGATAGAAGCAAAAAAAGACGATGCGAATGCGTCGTCTTTTTTGTTTAGTGGAATAAATTGGCAATCATTGTAAAGCGCGTCAAGATATGAAAATAAAATGCAAGCACTAAAAAAACACTCCGAAGAGTGCTTTTAGTCTACATAGGTAGAGCCCCGAAGGGCGATGTGGATAAATTTTTATTTGTACTCATAGTACCATGCATATAAAACAGTTGAAAGGAAAAAAAATGAAGATGCTGGTCAGGAAGAAAAGTATCTTCACTTTATCAGATGAGAAAATGTATGTACACGGGAAAATCTATCGACCAACTTTCCTTATTGCGTGATACCGACAATAGCATCTGCGCTACGTACCCTATCTGCCCGGGGCGTACACTTCAAAGGGACGTTTTGACAATACCGTACTATGCAGGTAGTTGGTAATAGCATATGTCGAGTATTGCTTGTTCCGCTCGCAACCGATTTCGTGTGCAGCTTTGACGAGAATACAATTGAGTTTGGAAATAAAAGCATACAAAAGTTATTGAAAATCATTTTCATAAATGGTATAATATGCAAGAATCAGTTCTGAACTCGAGCAAAGGTCGGTTGTATTATATCCTTACCTCTCTCAAACTATCGCCGCAAGGCGGGGCGGACTTTGCTCTGACGTTCGGGAAAATAAAGGAGGACATGTATGAAAATTAGTTGGAAACAGATCGCGACAGGTATGCTTGCGGTGATGATGTTGGTGTTGGTCGGTTGTGGCGGTACCAAAGATGATACGCATGCGGCCGCTCCGGGCAAATTAAAAGTGGTAGCGACGACGACGATGCTCGCGGATTTGAGCCGTCAGATCGGTGGCGATGCGGTAGAAGTAACCGGCTTAATGGGGCCGGGGGTGGATCCGCATTTGTATCAAGCCAGCGCCGGGGATGTCAAAGTGATGACGGATGCCGACGTCGTTGTATATAACGGCTTGCATTTGGAAGGTAAGATGGGTGAAATCTTCAGTAAGCTGAAACAGGATAAAAAGGCTACTATTTGTGTAGCAAACAACTTAGATCCGTCGACATTGCTTCAATATGAAGATGATGACGGAGTGCAGGCTACCGACCCGCATATCTGGTTTGACGTGAAGAACTGGATGCTGGCGGCGGAAGAAGTGTGCAAAGGATTGGCCGCGAAAGATCCGGCACACAAAGATTTGTACAAGGCCAATTATGAGAAATATTTGGCAGAGCTGAAAAAAGCGGACGAATATGTGGCCAAACGTGCCGCGGAAATCCCGCAGGAGCGTCGCGTTCTCGTCACGGCACATGACGCATTCCAATACTTTGCTCGGGCGTACGGATTTACGGTCAAAGGTTTACAGGGGGTCAGCACGGAAGCGGAAGCAGGCGCGATTGACGTTCGTGAACTGTCCGACTTCATCGTGACGCACCAGATCCGTTCGATTTTCGTCGAATCATCCGTTCCGCATAAAACCATTGAGGCGGTGCAGGAAGCTTGCAAGGCAAAAGGTTGGGACGTAAAGATCGGCGGCGAATTGTATTCCGATTCGTGCGGCGCGCCGGGTACTCCGGGTGGCGATTATATCGGTATGGTCAAAGAAAATATCGATACTATTGTTACGGGCCTGAAATAATATCGACGGCGGGTGCGGAGAGAGCGCCCGCCTTTTTGTTATTAAGATACATGAAGGGGGATTCATATGGAGTGGGCGGTAGAAGTCGAGGACATGACCGTTGCCTATGATGAACGACCGGTTCTTTGGGATGTGGATATGCAGATTCCGAAAGGATCGCTCGCGGCGATTGTCGGGCCGAACGGTGCGGGAAAATCGACGTTGATCAAGGCGATATTGGGATTGTTGACTAAAATTTCCGGTTCGGTCAAATTTTATTTAGACGGTCGGTTGGCCGTGTCGCGCGATGATTTCAAGCGGATTGCCTATGTGCCGCAGAGCGGCAGTGTAGACTGGGATTTCCCGACGACGGTACTGGATGTCGTACTAATGGGACGTTACGGTCATCTCGGCTGGTTTAAACGACCGGGGGCGGCGGAGCGGGAGATGGCGATGGATGTGTTGCGGAAAACGGGCATGGAAGCTTACGTTGACCGCCAAATCAGTCGTCTATCGGGCGGCCAGCAGCAGCGTGTGTTTTTAGCGCGCGCATTGATTCAGGAAGCGGATATTTATTTTATGGACGAGCCGTTTAAGGGGGTCGACGCCAAAACGGAAAAGGCGATTGTCGCTTTGTTGCAAGAGATGAAATCACGCGGCAAAACGGTCATTGTTGTGCATCACGATTTGGCGACGGTGGCGGAATATTTTGACTGGGTTACGATGATTAACTTGCGTCGTATTGCGATGGGGCCCGTGGAAGAAGTGTTTACGAGCGAGCACATCGAAGCGGCTTATAATGCCCGCAATCCGTTGCGGCGGGAGGGGCCCCATGCTGTCGCCGCTGAGTGATTATACCTTCCAGATCGTGGCGGCGGGGACCATGCTGTTGGGATTAGCGAGCGGCGTTACGGGAACGTTTGCCGTATTGCGCAAGGAAAGTCTCATCGGAGACGGATTGTCGCATGCGTCGTTTCCGGGCGTGGTAGCGGCCTTCATGTTTTTGGCGGTGAAAGATTTGGAAGTGTTGCTGACCGGTGCGGCGGTCGCATCCTTGCTGTGCATGGCGGCGATTGCCTTGACGGTACGGTATACTAAGGTCAAGTTTGATGCCGCATTGGCGACATTTCTTGCCGCTTTTTTCGGCGTCGGCATGATGCTGATGACGTATGTGCAGCATACGGACAACCCCAATCAGGCGGGGTTGTCGAAGTTTATTTTCGGACAGGCAGCCACTATGCTGGCGCGCGACGTGGAAATTACCGCGGCGGTGGCGGCAATGATTTTACTGCTGGCAGTCATTTTTTGGAAAGAATTAAAACTGGTGGCGTTTGATGCCGATTTCGCGCGCAGTTTACAGCTGCCCGTCAGAGTGACGCAATTGGTGTACGGTTTGATGCTGGTGGCCTCGATTATCATCGGCTTACAGTCTGTCGGTGCTATTTTGATGAGTTCGTTGCTCATCGCTCCGGCGGTGGCGGCACGGCAATGGACGGATAATCTCGGCACCATGGCGGTACTGGCAGGGGGTATCGGGGCGCTGTCTTGCGGTATCGGTACGTATGCCAGTGCGATCGTGAAAGGTTTGCCGACAGGGCCGGCGATCGTCGTTGCCGCCTCAATCGTGGTACTGCTCAGCTTGCTGTTTGCGCCCGGAAGGGGCATCATTGCACGTTACCGGGTGCATCGGGAGGCACGCCGGCGTTGGAAGGAGGGCGATATCAATGTCCGCCCAAACTGAGATTATTCTTATCGCGATGTTGGCGGCATTCGCGTGCGCTTTGCCGGGGGTGTTTCTGGTACTGCGCAAAATGTCCATGGTCGCCGACGCTATCACACATACCGTATTCTTGGGAATCGTCATTGCATTTCTTGCAACGGAAAATTTAAACTCGCCCTGGCTGCTCATCGGAGCAACGCTCATGGGATGCTTTACCGTGTGGTGTACCGAAAGCCTGCAACGAACCCGACTGGTCAGCGAAGATGCATCCATCGGGATTGTATTTCCGCTGTTATTCTCTATTGGCTTGATCTTGGTCAATCTATACGGTAGTAATGTCCATCTGGATACGGACTCGGTCCTGCTCGGTGAACTCGCCTTTGCGCCCTTTGATCGCGTGCGTGTGAATGGTGCCGATTGGGGCGCTGTGTCCATGTGGGTGTTGGCAGGAATTTGCCTGCTTAATACCGTAGTCATTGTGGCGGCATTCAAAGAATGGAAGCTGGTTACCTTTGATGCGTTATTGGCGGCCATGTACGGATTTTCGCCGATATGGATGCACTATTTGCTGATGACGCTCGTCTCCGTGACCGTTGTTGCTTCATTCCAAGCGGTCGGCGCCATCCTCGTTATCGGATTGATGATCGGACCGGCCGCGACGGCCTACTTGCTTACCAAAGATTTGCGGAAAATGCTTGTTTTGGCGGCGAGCATCGGCGCCCTATCCGCGTGGCTCGGTACGGCGATTGCTTTTTGGCTGGATGTTTCGATTGCAGGCGCGATTGCGGGAACAATAGGAGGAGTATTTTTATTGACGGTGATCGCGACACCCAAATCGGGTATTATTGCCCGGTATCGGCGTTTAAAACGTCTGCGCTTACAGTATGGAGAAGAAACGGTTTTGTTCCATTTGTTGACTCATGAAGGCACGGCTGTACAGGCGCAAGAGGCGGGAGTCGGTACACTTTATGAGCATTTGCGCTGGAAACCGGAATTTGCCGATCTCATTTGTCGTCGTCTCGAAGCGGGGCATTTTGTACGTATTCATGGCGGCACGGTGCACTTGACCGAGAGCGGGCGCGCACGTGCTTATCGCGTTTCAGAAACGCTTTTTGCGGAGCAATAATGATTGAAAAATCTCTCATAGGAGAAATCCTTCTTGTGTGAATTGTGTTAGTCATGTGAGATGGAACGCATGGAGTGTGCCGTGAGGTACGACTGAACCTGTACGCGGACCGACCGGAGATGTTGGCGGTGCTGCCGTGTCGAAAAGTAAAACTAAACAAAAAAGACGATGCGAAGGCGTCGTCTTTTTTGTTTAACAAAATAAATTGGCAATCATTGTAAATCGCATCAAGATATGAGAATAAAATGCGAGCACTAAAAAAACACTCCGAAGAGTGCTTTTAGTCTACATAGGTAGAGCCCCGA
>NZ_CABSTC010000031.1:0-15477 GCF_902480485.1 uncultured Negativicoccus sp.
AGGCGCGCGCCATCGAGAACCAGATGTATATTTGCGCGGTGAATGCGGTCGGCACCTTTAAAAATAATATCTTCGCCGGGCACTCCGCCCTGATTGATCCGATGGGCGAAAACGTGGTAAAAGGCGACCAAAATGAAGCGATTTTGTATGGCGAATACAACAGCGACCTGGTCGAGCAAACACGCGCACGAATGAGCGTTTTTGCCGATCGCCGTCCCGGGGTTTATGGCGGCGAGTAACCGGCATTGCATTGTTAGCAACGGGGGCGCATGGTATAATAAGCACACATCGAACAGTGCTGGGGGGAACATATAAAGCATGAAAGGTAATGAAATTCGTGAGCGTTATTTACGCTTTTTTGAAGAACGCGGGCATTTGCATCTGCCCAGCTTTCCGTTGATTCCGAAAGATGATCCGAGTTTGCTTTTGATCGGGGCCGGTATGGCACCGTTAAAACCTTTTTTCACGGGGAAAGTAGAACCGCCGCGCCATCGCGTGGTAACCTGTCAAAAATGTATGCGTACGGGCGATTTGGAGAATGTCGGCAGAACCGCGCGTCACCATACATTTTTTGAAATGTTGGGGAACTTTTCATTCGGCGATTATTTTAAGCAGGATGCCATTCAATGGGCTTGGCAGTTTCTCACGGAAGAACTGCAGCTGGATCCCGAGCGTCTGTACGTGACAATCCACCCGGAAGACAAGGAAGCCTATGCGCTTTGGCATGAAACGGTAGGTTTGCCGGATGAGCGCATCTATAAGTTGGAAGATAACTTCTGGGAAATCGGCGAAGGGCCGTGCGGTCCCTGCAGCGAAATTTTTTACGATCAGGGTGAATCGTTCGGTACCGGTCCCGAAAATGCAATGGGCAGTGACGGCGATCGGTTTCTGGAAATTTGGAACCTCGTATTCACGCAGTACAATCGGACAAAAGACGGTCAATACGAACCGCTCGCCAAGAAAAACATCGATACCGGCGCCGGCCTGGAACGACTGGCGGCCGTTTTACAGAAAAAGCGCAACAATTTTGAAACAGATTTGATTTTCCCGCTTATTGAACGCGCGGCGGCGCTGGCGGGGACGAAATACAATACCTCGGCGGAGACCGACGTTGCGCTTAAAGTTATTGCCGACCATTCGCGGGCGGTGACGGCGCTGATCGGCGATGGCGTACTGCCGTCCAATGAAGGCCGCGGCTATGTATTGCGTCGAATCTTACGACGGGCGGTACGGCAGGGTAAATTGCTCGGTATTAACCAACCGTTTATGGCCGAGTTGGTGGACTTAGTCATTGATTTGTTGGGACAGGGCTTGCCGGATCTTTTTGAAAAGATGGCTTATATTAAGAAGATTGCGGCCAGCGAAGAAGCTCGTTTCCAAAAAACGCTGGACCAGGGCAGCTTGCTGTTGCAGGAGAAAATAGATGCCGCAAAAGAGCAACAAAAAACATCGCTCAGCGGCGAAGATGTTTTCCAATTGTATGATACGTATGGGTTCCCTTGGGAACTGACCGAAGAAATTGCCGCCGAAGCAGGACTTGCGATCGACATTGACGGCTTTAAAACGGCAATGAAAACGCAACGCGAACGCGCGCGTCAGGCGCGTGCGAAAGTGTCCGCGAAGGTCGCGACACCGGATACTACCCGCTTGGCGGGGGCCGGTAAGACGGCCGATGAAACGGCGACGGCCAGTGAGATTTTGATGCTCGGTCGCGACGGTGTCGAAATCGAATCGGCTTCCGACGGCGAATCGGTGCTCATTATTTTGGCCACGAATCCGTTCCATGCCGAAGGCGGCGGTCAGCTGGGCGATATCGGCGAACTGCAAAGCGCTACGGGCAAAGTAGAGATTACCGATACGAAGAAAAACCCGGACGGCACGATTTATCTCCTGGGAGAGGTCACCGAAGGAACGATCGAACGCGGCGCGGAAGTGACGCTCGCCGTCGATACGGAACGTCGTCATGACATGGCGCGCAACCATACCGCAACGCACCTTTTACAAGCGGCGTTGCGCCATGTACTGGGCGATCATGTCACGCAGGCGGGTTCGGTCGTAATGCCGGAACGTTTACGTTTTGATTTTACCCATCCCGAACCGCTTTCCGCAGATGAATTGAAAGCGGTCGAAGCGGAAGTCAATGAACGTATTTTGGCCGGCATTTCTACGAATATTCGCGAACTGCCGATCGAAGAAGCCAAAGCATTGGGCGCCATCGCACTCTTCGGCGAAAAATACGGAAACATCGTTCGTGTGGTCGAAGTACCGGAGGTCAGCATCGAATTATGCGGCGGCAGTCATGTCCGCAACACCGGTGAAATCGGTTCCTTCCGAATCCTTTCGGAAAGCGGTATCGGTTCCGGTATTCGTCGCATCGAGGCCGTGACCGGTCATGCCGCATATCGGTTGGCGCAACAGGATACGAATGATCTGGCGCAGGCGGCGGAGCTTTTAAAAGCACGTCCGCAGGAATTGCTGGAGAAATTGGAAAAATTGCTGGCGGAAAAGAAAGAGTTGGCGCAAGAGCTTTCTTCATTGCATCAGGCGCAGGCCAAAGACCAGGTCGGTGATCTGGTGAAAAATGCAGTTACGCAAGACGGTTTGCGGATTGCCAGCGGCGTCGTGGAAGTGGCGGACGTACAGGAATTACGTGCCTTGGGCGATATGCTCAAAGCACGCGATGATATTCAGGCGCTTGTATTGGGCGCGCAAATCGGTGAAAAAGTAAATTTAGTGGCGATGGCGGATGCGACTGCAGTGGCTCGCGGCATTCATGCGGGTAATGCGGTCAAAGCGGCGGCCAAAGTAGCCGGCGGCGGCGGTGGCGGTCGTCCGGATATGGCGCAGGCAGGCGGCAAAGATCCGGCTAAGCTTGGTGAAGCGATTGAGGCCGGCGTGGCAGTGATGCTGCAAGCCTTGACGTGAGGGAGGATTATCGTGGCAGTGAATGATGAAACCAAATTTTATGCTCCTATAAAAAAAGGGGATTCGGAAGTATCCTTAATGCTTCGTGAGGTCATTGCGGCGATGCGTGAAAAAGGTCACGATCCGGTCGTGCAGCTGGCAGGATACCTGCTGTCCGGCGATCCGACTTATATTACCAGTCACCGAAATGCGCGTAATTTGATTCGCGGGTTTGAACGTGACCGCATTTTGGAAGACTTGATTACGTTGTACGTAGCCCAAGACCGCCAATGAAACGGATCTTAGGGCTGGATGTCGGCACAAAGCGCACGGGCATTGCCGTGAGCGACCCGCTCGGAATGACGGCGCAGGCGGTGGAAACGTGGGAGCATGTTTCCCGCAACGCCGATCTGGAACGCATGGCCGAATGGGCGCACCATTATGATGCAGCGAAGATTGTGGTCGGTTTACCGAAAAACATGAACGGAACGATCGGTGAACGAGCGAAAAAAACGCAAAAGTTTGCGGCTCGTTTACAACGTCTGCTCCCCGATACTGAAATTGTTTTTTGGGATGAACGACTTACGACAGTCGCTGCCCAGAGGAGTCTTTTGGCGGGTAACGTACGTCGCGATAAACGACGCACTGTTGTTGACCAATTAGCCGCAGTGCTTATATTACAAGGATATTTGAATGCCATCGCGCAGAAAGAAGGGGTAGACAATGGAAAAGCAACCGGAAATGCAAGCGGAACAGGAACTGCAGAATGATGAAGAAGTAGTCATCGTGGAAGTGGAAGGTCCGAACGGCGAAGAGGAGTACTACGCACAGGATATTATTATTCCGTACAACGGCAAGCAATTTGCCGTGCTGGTGTCCATCCCGGACGATGATGCACCGGAAGACGAAGAGCCGGATCTGATTTTAGCTCGTATGGATACGACTGCAGATGGCGAGATCGAATATGTATCGCCGGAAGAAGATGAATTTGAAGCGGTCCAAAAATTGTACGACGATATGTTCGAAACGGAAGATGAAGAATAAAAAACACATCGGCTGACAAGCCGATGTGTTTTTTATTTGCGACAATTTTGGGCAAATTCGTAGCGGGCGGCTATGGTATAATGAACCCGAGGTGAAAACATGCGGAAATGGTTGCCGGTAGGGCTGTTGGTCGTTGCCGTGTTATGGCTTGTGGCGACGGCGCACTTGCCCCCACAGGATGCGTCAGAAGAAGGGGCTGTCCCCGTCAGGGAGAAGCTGGTGGTATATTCCGATATGCCGCCGGATATTATCCAAACCTTGGCGGAAGTCTATCGCAATGAACAGCAGGTGGAACTTACCTTGGTACCTTTGACCGGGGAGCAGATTATAACCCATCTGAAGTCGCCGGGAAATACGCCTGCACCGGATCTTGTCTGGGCGAGTCAGGCTACACTGCAAGAGCTCGCTCGCTTTGATCTGCTGCAGCCGTACACGTCGGAACAAACCGATCTCGTCGCGCAACAATTTAAAGATGAAAACGGACTGTGGACCGGCACATGGTATATTCCGATCGTGTTTGTCGTGACCAATGATTACTATCACTCCACGTCAAAACCGTTGCATTCGTGGCAGGATTTGACAGCGCATAATGATGTTCGCATTGCGATGACCGACTTCGTAGCGGCGGATCTTTCCGCGGAGCTTTTATACTCGATGGTAGAACAATACGGACATGCCGAAGCATTCCGCAAACTGGATTTTATTCATCGGCATGTGGTGCAGTATTCGAAATATTTGTCGACACCGGTACGCGTGCTGGCGATGCAAAAAAGTGACGTGGCCATTGCCGATGCGTCTACCGCACGCGAATTTATGGTGCAGGGTTTGCCGTTGACCATGATTTATCCGCAGGACGGTACAGCGTACTACTTATACGGCGTCGGGATTCCTAAATCGACACCGCGGGCGCAGGAAGTCGGCACCTTACTGAATTGGGTGATGGAAGGGCACGCGTTTACGCCCTTGCATCGCAAGCATTATTATTTTTACTATACCGGATTTCCGAATTCGCAGGTAGTGGATTCCGAAAATCGGGATTTGCAACTTTGGCCACTCCATAAAGCCTATACGCCGACCGGACGCAAAGCGTTATTGGCGGCGTGGTTGAAGGAAGTACGATTCGCAGGAAAGGAAGTTGAATGAAACAAGTCGCAGTGATCAGCCTGGGCTGTTCAAAAAATTTAGTCGATGCCGAAATGATGATGGGGTTGTTGCAAAAGGCGCAATGGCAATTGACGGAGGATCGGGCGCAGGCGGATGTCATCGTCGTCAATACCTGCACGTTTATCGAAGCGGCTAAGGAAGAGTCTGTTCAGGAAATTTTGCAGGCGGCGCAATATAAAGAAACCGGCCGTGCAAGGCTGCTGGTTGTCACCGGCTGTTTGAGCCAGCAATTCCGGGAAGAGTTGTTTCGCGAGATTCCGGAAATTGATATTTTGCTGGGCACGGAATCGTGGGAACGCATTGTGGAAGCGGTGGAGCATTTTGAACGTGAAGGCAAGTCACATGTCGCTTACTTTGATCGGGCGCCGCTGCCGGATTTGGCCGCTTTGCCGCGCGAGCGCACGACTCCGCATTACAGTGCGTACGTCAAGGTGGCGGAAGGCTGCAGCAACGGCTGCGCGTTTTGCCTGATTCCCTACGTGCGCGGACGTTTTCGCAGTCGCAGTGTAGCATCCATCGTCAGTGAAGTGCGAAAAATGGCGCAGGAGGGTGTCCGTGAAATTAATGTCATCGCGCAGGATACCACAAGCTACGGTCGCGACTTGGAAAATCCGACGACTCTTGCCGCATTATTGCGGGAATTGACGGCGATTGAGGGAATTGAATGGGTGCGACTTTTATATTTATACCCGAAATATTTTACGGATGAACTCTTACAGGAAATCGTTACGAATCCTAAAATCTGCAAATATATTGATATCCCGTTGCAACACATCAGCGATCGCATTTTGCAGCGCATGAATCGTCGTGACCGCAAAGCGGATATTATCAGTTTGCTTGAAAAAGTGCGCGCGCAGGCCGTTCCGATTACCTTGCGTACGACGTTTATCGTCGGTTTTCCCGGCGAAACGGAAGCCGACTTTAAAGAACTTTGCGAACTCGTGAAAAAAATCCGTTTTGATCGCGTGGGCGTATTTCCCTATTCACAAGAAAACGGCACACCGGCGGCACGTATGCCGGAGCAGGTGCCCGAAGAAATCAAACGCCAACGTTACGATGTTCTGATGTCCATACAGGCGGCGATTTCCGAACAACTTAATCGCGAAAGCGTCGGCCAGGAAACGGTTGCCCTGATTGAAACCGCGGCGACGGCAGAGACCCCGGCGGAAGGACGTTTGATCAGCCAGGCGCCGGATGTGGACGGTAAAGTGTATTTGGAAAATGAACCTGATTTACTGCCGGGGGATTTCGTACCCGTAAAAATTATGGCGGGCTACGCTTACGATGTCGTAGCGGAGCCGATCGGGCCGGCGTACTGATGCGGTCCTTGATGCCGAAAGCACTGCATGAAGCATTGCTGCGAAGCGGTTTACGCGTAGCGACCGCAGAGTCTTGCACCGGCGGCATGCTTGCGGCCGCTCTGACGGATCGGGCGGGCAGTTCCGCTTACTTCGAGGGCGCGATGGTTGCGTATCAGGAGCGTCGTAAAGAAGCGTGGCTTGATGTGCGCGCCGAAACGCTCGCGCGGTATACAGCCGTTTCCGAAAAAACGGCGCAGGAAATGCTCATGGGAGTTTTAGCGAGCGCCGCGGCCGATGTCGGTTTAGCCACGACAGGATATGCGGGGCCGGGCGGTGGCACGGCGACCGAACCTTGCGGCACGGTGTATATTGCCTGCGGCAGCAAAACCGATTATAAAGTGCATCGCTGCGTGTTTAGCGGTACGCGTGAGGAAGTGCGCGCAAGCGCCGTCCGATTCGCACTGGAACAATTGACAACATGGTTACAGACACATTCGAAGGAGGATACGATTGATGGAAAATAACAGCCTGAATGAAGGTAAAGTAAAAGCACTGGAACGCGCGATTAAGCAGATCGAGCGGGACTTCGGTGCGGGCGCCGTCATGCGTTTGGGAGATGTCGGCTCCAACATGAATTTGGAAGTCATCTCTTCGGGCTCACTGGCGCTGGATTTGGCGCTGGGCATCGGCGGTTTTCCGCGCGGACGTGTCATTGAAATCTACGGTCCGGAATCGTCCGGTAAAACAACGGTCGCCCTGCATGCGATCGCGCAGGCGCAAAAACAGGGGGGGATCGCTGCTTTTATCGATGCGGAACACGCGCTGGATCCGATTTACGCGCGCCATCTCGGCGTCGACACGCAAAACCTGTTGATTTCGCAGCCGGATACCGGTGAACAGGCGCTGGAAATTTGCGAGATGCTGGTGCGCAGCGGCGCGATTGATATTATCGTTATCGACTCGGTAGCGGCGCTGGTTCCGAAAGCGGAAATTGAAGGGGAAATGGGCGATTCACACGTCGGTTTGCAGGCTCGTCTGATGAGCCAGGCGCTGCGTAAATTGACCGGTATCATCAGCAAATCCAAGACGATCGTCATCTTTATCAACCAGTTGCGGGAAAAAGTCGGCATCATGTTCGGCAATCCCGAAACGACAACCGGCGGTCGCGCGCTGAAGTTCTACGCGACCATTCGTATTGATATTCGCAAAGGTGAAACGATTAAACAGGGAACCGATGTGATCGGTAACCGCACCCGCGCGAAGATCGTTAAAAATAAAGTGGCGCCGCCGTTCCGTCTGGCGGAATTTGACATGATGTACGGCTCCGGTATTTCGCATGAGGGCACGTTGATCGACATCGGTGTGAACATGGAAATTATCCAAAAGAGCGGCTCGTGGTATTCCTACAACGGCGAACGTATGGGCCAGGGTAAGGAAAATGTCAAAGAATATCTGAAACAAAATCCGGCGATTGCGCAGGAAATCGATAAATTGATTCGTGATACGCTGTTGGCCGAACCTGAACTTTTCGAAGAGGGCGAGCTGACGGAAGCGAATGACGAATGAAGAGCGCGCCTATGATCAGGCACTGACATATCTTTCAAAACGAAGTTATTCCGCGCTGGAGATTCGTCGCAAACTCACGGCAAAAGGGTATACGGACGAAGAAAAAGACGCCGCGATGAAGCGTTTGCAGGACAACCGCTTCATTGATGACGAAGCACTGGCAAACCGTGCGTATCGTCGCTTTGTGGAGGAAGGCGTCTACGGCAACAGCTATATCGCCTACAAAATGAAAGAGCGCGGGTTGGAGATGCCGGAGCGGCTGAGCGCAGAGGAAGAAAAGGAACGGGCCCTTGCTCTTGTGCTTGCGAAATTAACCAAAAACGGTTCGGTATTGCGTCGGAAAGTCGGCTCCTACCTTGCCAATCGCGGTTACGGACAAAGCACGTTTTATGCGGTTTTGGAAGAACTCGCCGCACGAGATTTGTTGCTCTCCGAGCGTTCGAAATACGATTGATGTTGTCACCGCAAAACAACGGCCATGCTTTTTGCCGACGGCGGAATGATCTCGGCGAATGCAAGAGGTTTGCCGTGCGAAAGATAAAAAGTATCATCCAAAAATGACTCCTTTCGCGGGAGTCGTTTTTTTATAAACATATTACGAAACAAATCTTCTGTCGGTGTCTCTGTTGCGGCGCCATGAACTCGACCGGCTATGTGTGATAAGTCAAAGCGCTGCGGCAAAATGTTTTCTGGCAGTGCTTCAAAAACTTCCATGATTTCTCTCACGGCGCTGCTTTTGACGCGCTCAAAATGCCCGCGCCGGAAAGGGTTTTTGCCCATACTGCAGATATGTATAAGCAAGTGCGTTACTTGACAGTAGTATTAAAAAAATCTACAATAAATAAAGGCAATCTGTAAGAAATGAATATAAAAAACTGAATAATATATAGAAAATCAGTTGATTTTCTATGCGCAAGGGAGGTGGAGATCATAGTTGAGACTCTCATGATAGGACTTCTCTTGGCGATTATCGGCGTGGCATGCGGCTATTTTTTACGACGCAGTTTAGCGGAATCGAAAATCGGCAGTGCCGAGCAGGAGGCTTCCCGCATTGTCGCTCAGGCGCGACGGGATGCTGACAGCACGTACAAAGAGAGCGTCCTGCAGACAAAAGACGAAATGCATCGTCTGCGTACCGATTTTGAACAGGAAGAAAAGGAACGCCGCACAGATTTACAACGGTATGAACGACGTTTACTGCAAAAAGAAGAAAATTTGGAGAAACGTGCGGATTCGCTGGAACATAAGGAAGAAGCGTTGCAGCACCGCGATGCTAAAGTAAAAGAACGGCAAAGCGCGGCAGACAGCCTGTATGCGCAGCAGCTGCAAAAGTTGGAAGAAATCTCCGGCTTGACTACGGAACAGGCGAAAGCACTGTTGCTGGAGCAAACGGAGACGCAAATTAAGCATGATCAAGCGGTCTTGATTCGTGAATTGCAAACGAAATTCCAAGCGGAAGCGGATAAAAACGCGCGCGAAGTGATTTCGCTGGCGATTCAACGTAACGCCGCCGATCAGGTCGCCGAAACTACGATTTCGGTGGTGAGCTTACCGAATGATGAAATGAAGGGTCGGATTATCGGTCGTGAAGGGCGCAATATTCGCGCGCTGGAGATGGCGACCGGTGTGGATTTAATCATTGATGATACTCCGGAAGCGGTGACGCTGTCCGGTTTCCATTCCATACGGCGGGAAATCGCGCGTATTGCCTTGGAAAACTTGATTAAAGACGGCAGGATTCATCCGGCTCGTATTGAAGAAACCGTCGAAAAAGCCAAACGAGAAGTGGATAAAGCGATGCGTGAAGCCGGTGAACAGGCGACATTCGACGTCGGTATCCACGATTTACATCCCGAGCTGATTAAGATATTGGGACGATTGAAATATCGCACCAGTTATGGTCAAAACGTTCTGCAGCACTCCGTGGAAGTGGCGATGTTAGCGGGCACGCTGGCCGCCGAGATCGGAGCCGATGTGGGCATGGCACGTCGTGCCGGCTTATTGCATGATATCGGCAAAGCGATCGATCAGGAAACGGAAGGCACGCATGTGGAATTGGGTGTAGAGATTGCCAAGAAATACCATGAACCGGACGTTGTTGTGAATGCGATTGCATCCCATCACGGCGATACGGAAGCGACCTTTGTGGAAGCGGTTTTGGTAGCGGCAGCGGATGCGATTTCAGCCGCACGGCCGGGCGCTCGTCGCGAAACGCTGGAAAATTATTTGAAACGTCTCACGAAGTTGGAAGAAATCGCCAAATCGTTTGAGGGCGTGGAAAATTGCTTTGCGATTCAAGCCGGTCGCGAAATTCGTGTTATGGTCAAACCGGAAAAAATAAATGAGGACGAAGCCACGTTGCTGGTACACAAAATTGCCAAGCGCATCGAAAACGAACTCAAGTATCCGGGGCAGGTCAAAGTAGTCGTCATCCGGGAAACCCGGGCGACCGATTATGCCAAATAAATAAAAGCCGTCGTCACCATGACGACGGCTTTTGCGTGGACAAAAAAAGGATTTTGCCGCTCCACGGTTAATACATATATCAGAAACGGAGGCGTTATGCAATTCAGCAAAGAATTTATTGAGCAGGTGCGAGCCGGCAATCCGATCGTCGATGTTGTCGGAAGCTACGTGCCGCTGACCCGAAAACAGAATAATTACTGGGCGTGCTGTCCGTTTCACGAAGAAAAGACGCCGTCATTTTCCGTCTCACCCGACAAGGAATTTTTTTATTGTTTCGGTTGCCATGCGGGAGGCGACGTTTTTCAATTTGTGCAAAAGATAGAAAATATTTCTTTTCCGGAATCCGTGGAAAAGCTGGCGCAACGGATCGGTCTGGAAATTCCCAAAACGGATTTATCGCCGGCCGAGCGCGAGCGGGAAGAAGAGCGGCAACGGTTATATGAGATCTGCGATTTGGCGGCCAGCTATTTTCATAACTGCCTGACGAAAACACGCATGGGCGCTGCGGGTATCGACTATTTTAAGAAACGCGGTTTATCCGCGCAGACCATTGTCGATTTTAAACTCGGCTTTGCGCCGCCCCAATGGGATCGTTTGTATCGCGATTTTCGCGAACGCGGTTATCGGGAGAAAGATCTGATTAAAAGCGGTTTATGCCTGACGAAAAACGGGAAAACGTATGACCGTTTTCGGGGGCGCTGCATGTTCCCGATTCGTGACGATAAAGGTCGTGTGGTGGCTTTCGGCGGTCGCATCATCGAAGAGGGCGAGCCGAAATATTTAAATTCACCGGAATCGCCGATCTTTCATAAAGGCGACTTATTGTTTGCGATGGAACGGGCCCGCAAAGAGATCCGCAAGACGAAACAGGCAGTGCTGGTCGAAGGCTACATGGATGTCGTGGGCGTTCACAATTTGGGAGTGACCAATGTCGTCGCTTCTCTCGGCACGGCATTCACGCAACGTCAGGCGCAACTGTTGCGCCGCATCTGCGATGTGGCGATCGTCGCGTATGATATGGATCGCGCCGGTCGCGAAGCGACTCGCCGGGCGATTGCCATCGCGCGCGAGACGGGTTTGAAACTTCGCATTGCGACGCTTCCCGACGGGAAAGACCCGGATGAATACATTAAACAACACGGCGCTAACGCGTGGGAAGATGTCATTACCATGGCGCAGAACGTATTGGATTACCGACTGGATGAAATCATTGCTGCGCACGACGCGACCAGTACCGACGGCAAAAATATGATCGTTCAGGAATTTGTTCCGGAAATCATGCAAACGGATAATGCCATTACGATCGACAGTTATCTGCGGCGTTTGGCGACGCGCTTACGCATGAATGAAAATATCGTGCGCAGTGAAGCGCAAAAAATCGCCAAAGCGCAAGCAAAAAACGTGTACATTGCACCCGCGGGCAATCGGGCGGAAACGGCCGAGGCACCGCGCGTCACCCCCGATCCGGCGGAAGACGATGCGATCCGTCTGCTGTTCAGCGGATCGGCGCAACGCCAAGATTTGCTTGATCAATTGACGATTGAGGATTTCACGGATCCTCTGTGGAAAAATATTTTTGTCTTTTTACAGACGACGGCCAACGATACTGTTAGTGCGGCGCAAATCGGTCGGGAAATTTCTTTGACGGCCGACGAGCAAGCGCGGCTTTCGGGTGTTATAATAGATGGGCTGACGCCACGAACCACTGACGTGGCATTACTTATCCGACGTCTTCGCAAGGCGACGCTGGTGCGCTCGTATAATGCGCACAGAAAAGCGGCCGAACGGTATAATCAGGCGGGAGATGTCGAAGCGTTCCGCAGGGAAATGGAATTGGTTGTAGAAATTTCGCAAAACATCCATTCTCTGTGATGAGTGGTAAAGGAGGCGCCATGCAAACAACGAAGAAAGGCAATCGGGCACACATCGCAAGTCTTGTGGCACGCGCGGATAAACACGGTAACCTTGCGTACAGCGTTTGGCAAGAGTATGCGGTGCAGCAAGGTTTTTCGTATCGTAAATGGGACCAGATGCTCGCTGCGCTGGCCACGCGGGGACTCGTCCTCTGCGCGGTCACATCGCCCGCCGCTGCACAGGCGGAGGCGACGGAAGCGGCCGGCAGTCGAGTCGATGACGCGGTGCAAACCTATTTAAAAGAAATCGGTCAGGTCGACTTGTTGACGGCCGACGAAGAAGTGGAACTGGCGCAACGCATCGAAGCCGGTCGCGAGGTGGAAGGTTTCACGAGACGCGAACAGCGGGATCTGGAAGCGGATGCCGATATGGCGCGCAAAGAACTTTCCGATGCCAATCTGCGGTTAGTTGTAAGCATTGCCAAAAAATACCACGGTCGCGGCTTGCCGTTTTTGGATTTGATCCAGGAAGGCAATCTCGGTTTACTGCGAGCAGTGGAAAAGTACGACTATACAAAAGGATTTAAATTCAGCACGTATGCTACCTGGTGGATTCGCCAGGCGATTACGCGAGCGATCGCCGATCAGGCACGCACGATCCGTGTTCCGGTGCATATGGTGGAAACGATCAATCGGATGAACCGGTTGACCCGCCAGATCGGACAGGAAAAGGGACGCGAGGCGACGATTGAAGAAGTCGCCGAAGCGATGGAAGTAACGGTTGAGCGAGTACGAGAGATCCGAAAAATTGCGGAGGAACCGGTTTCGTTGGAAAAACCGGTTGGGGAAGAGGAAGATTCCCACTTGGGCTCGTTCATTGAAGATCGCGATGCGGTGGCGCCGGAAGAAGCCGTGGCGGAAACATTGCAACGCGAACAGATTGAAGCGGCGCTCAATACGCTACCGGAACGCGAACGCGAAGTCATTTATCTGCGTTTCGGTTTGCGTGACGGCAAACACCGTACGCTCGAAGAAGTCGGACGATACTTTGACGTCACACGCGAGCGCATCCGGCAAATCGAACGCAAAGCGCTGGAAAAACTGAAAACGCAAGAAAAATTATTGCGCTGATTTAAGGAGAGAGATTTTTGAACAAAGCAAGTACGGAGTTATGGAAGAGGATGGAACAATGACGGCAACTAACCAGACCAAGACGACAAAAAAACGGACGCGCCTGACGGTGTCGGAACGAATCGAAATAGCGCGGCAGGATTTGATCGAATGGTATCAGTCAAAGCCGCAAGATACTGTCGCCGCATCTTCCATTTTGGCTCCGCATCATTTTTCGCAACGCAGTCGCACATTGTTGACGCAGCAATTACAGGAGGCAGGCCTTCCGCTTGCGATCACGGAAGATGATCAAGTCACCGTGACGGAACGGGCGGAAAAAACCTCAAAGCAAACTAAACAAAAAGCAGGCGGTAACAAAAAAGCGACCGCATCTAAAACGGAAAAGAAGAGCAAAGGAAAAGCATCGAGAAGCGCCGTCGCAGCCGATGATGCCAAATCGATGCAACAATTGATCAAAAAAGGCGCCAGCCTTGATCAGGTTCTGATGCTTCTGGTGGAACGCGGCCGTCGCGATGGCATGTTGACATATGAAGAAGTCATGGATGCCTTCGAACGGTTTGATTTAAGCGCGGAAAAAATTGAAAAAATTTACGCTCGCTTCTACAAAGAGAACATTGAAATGGTCAACAGCGAAGAGAAGGAAGAGGCGCTGGCGGAAGAGGATGAAGACGAAGACAGTGAAGCGCGCGAAGTACGTAAAGCCACGTCCGAAAACTTGCAGGATGGCAATGACAATATTCATTTAGATGATCCGGTGCGTATGTACCTTAAAGAAATCGGTCGTGTTTCACTGTTAAAAGCACCGGAAGAAGTAGCGCTTGCCAAACGCATCGAAGCCGGCAAATTGATTATGGAAACGCAGGCGCAGCGACAGGCTGTGATCCATTGGGTAGCCGCGATGGCGCAGGTAAGTAATGCGCAGGGAGATATTCCGTATACGGCATTCCAAGTTCCTTCCGCATTAACATGGGACGAAACGACGGCGGAAATCTTGCAAAAATCATTGGATATTCTGCAAATGAAGCCCGCGGATGGCTTGAATATAGCGCAGGCGGTAGAAATGGCGACAGCCATGGCGGAACTTCCGACCGATGAAGAAAACGCGGAGGCAACGCCGAGCGAAGCGTTTTTATCACCTGACGAAGTGCAAAGCCGGTTAGAGGCCGGACTCGTCACGGAAGAAGTACGTCACAATGAGGGCAGCGTTTTGGCGGATGCGCATTTTGCCAAGCAGGATCTGACGGATGCCAATTTGCGTTTGGTTGTCAGCATTGCGAAACGCTACGTCGGCCGCGGCATGCAATTTTTGGATTTGATGCAGGAAGGTAACCTCGGCTTGATCAAAGCGGTCGATAAATTCGATTATAAAAAAGGTTACAAATTCAGCACGTATGCGACCTGGTGGATTCGCCAGGCGATTACCCGTGCAATCGCCGATCAGGCGCGTACGATTCGTATTCCGGTACATATGGTGGAAACCATCAACAAACTTTCACGAACAGCTCGCAATTTATTGCAGGAACTGGGACGCGAAGCAACGCCGGAAGAAATCGCCGAGCAAATGGACATTACCGTGGAACGTGTGCGCGAGATCATGAAAATTGCGCAGGAACCGGTTTCGTTGGAAACTCCGATCGGCGAAGAGGAAGATTCCCATTTGGTGGAATTCATCGAAGACCGCAATGCCGTCGCTCCGGAAGAAGCGGCTTCGGCCATTTTGCTTAAAGAGCAGGTCGATGATATTTTGCAAGGTCTTACCAAGCGTGAACGGGAAGTCATCTATTTGCGGTTCGGGTTAAAAGACGGCAAGCAGCGAACGCTGGAAGAAGTCGGCCAGTACTTTGACGTTACGCGTGAACGGATTCGTCAGATCGAGCGTAAAGCCTTGGAAAAATTGCGCAGTCGCGGGAAACGCGAGAAGATTACCGATTACCTCTGATGTTTGACAGGGCTTGATATGCTTTTGTATAATAGAAAAGTATATTTATACACCGGGCCTATAGCTCAGGGGTAGAGCAACCGGCTCATAACCGGTCGGTCCCTGGTTC